>CAYWAS010000005.1:0-53359 GCA_964455915.1 uncultured Oscillibacter sp.
ATCCCGTCGGACGATCTGCTCTCTCTTTTTCTGCCATGCATAGGTCTTTCTGAAAGCGGCAATTTTTCCGTTACGGTGCGGTGCCGGTTTCGGTTTCTTCGGGCAGATATATCCTTTCGGATGGATCCGCCCGCAATATCTGCATGATTTCAGCACATGATCCTCTCCTTTACGAGTTACGAGGTCAGGCCCTTCCCCTAAAGGCCTGACCTCGTGGAGGCTGCACTGATATTCCGCCCGCCTCAGTGCCGCGGCGGGTAAGAAAGGAGGTGAAGCCCATGGCTATCTCGCATCGCTGGCCCAATAAAACCATAACACAGTTTTTCAGGCCCATGCCCACCGTGGGTGTCCGCTCTAAAACTTTTTTTCGCGGCCAAGAAGGTAATCGACAGACACCCCAAAGTAATCCGCCAGGCTTACAAGCGCATCGACAGACGGTGCCTTTTCTCCGCGCTCATACATGCCGATCACATTTCGGCTCAAACCACACAGTTCGGACAGAGCGTGCCGGCTCAACCGCCGCTTCTCCCGCAGCGTCTGAAGCTTTTTCGGAAAAACTTTCTGATACTCCATTGTCAGCCGCCTTTCTCCGACCAGTATGTAAACGGTTTGGTCATCGTCTGAAATACCTTCACGAGCCATCGCGCGATCGGATGCGCCCAGTTGTTTTCGTGCCCGTGGTGTTTGAGCCGGATGCCTTCATACCGTCTCTGCAATGCCTGAAATAAATACCCGTGCTGATCCGGATCCAACTGTCCGTGACGCGACCCCGGGTTCCCGCAGATTTGGAATCTCGGAGTTATCGCCGGTGCTACAGTTCCCCATGCGCGGCGCGTCTTTGACACATACTCAGCGGACGGTTCGGCGGAGAAGTGGCCTCTCACGACAGGAGGTAATTCATCGCACTCCGCGCTCAGGCCGCGATAAATGGAGAAGACCACATCATCCACCCCCTCGATGTTATCCAGAATGTCGATACCTCCGCCTAAAATATCGTTGATCCTCGCAACGGCCCGCTGGATCGTCCTGCAGATGGTTGAATGATCGACATCGAGAAGTTCCCCGATCTGCCGAATGGAGAGCCACTCCGAGTAGTACAGGTAGAAGCATACGGCCTGATGCGCCGTCAAGACGCCCATCAACAGCTTTACAGCTTCGGGATCCGCCATATCAAGCCGATTCTCGTCCCGCAGCTTATCCAGCGCCATACGGGTCTCCATGATTTGCGCGATATTTTTCTTCGCCCGCTGCAGCGTCCTGGAGGCTGTAGATGTATCAATGCGCAGCTGCCTTGCGATATCCGTTACGCGCAGGCCCTCTGCGTACATAAGCAGCACCTGCCGCTGTCTTCCGGTAACAGAGCCCAATTCGCTGCGCAGCATTTTTCGAAGCGCGATCCTCGCCTCCACTGCATCTTCATCGGCATCCTGCCTTGCCCAATCAATGAACTGCTGCCGATCGCTGACCAGGGGCTTGCCCCAGGCTCCGTAAGAGTCATGCGATATTCGCCCTTTTGGGCCAAATTTAGGACGCTTTCCCGCAGGAGCCAAAGCACGAAGCTGGGCGTTTACATCCAGTAGTTCCTCGTTCACCATGAACAACGCCATGTTATCGCCTTCGCCCCGCTCCTGGAGTTCCAGCTCATATTTTTTTCGCGCCAGCAGTTCCTGCTTTCGGGCGCGCAATTCCTCAATGGTCATCCCGTGTCCTCCTGGCGTATATGCCCTGCATCGTAAGGCCGGTATCCTGCCGCGGCGTATCGTAATAGCCCGACAGAAGATGCGCGGCGGCGCGGGTATCACGCAGCGCCTGTTGGAGTGAATTCAATTCGGCCGGTGTCAGATCTCCCGCGGTCTTATGCCGCTCAATGGCCATAGCCAGCTTTGCGGCGGCAACTTTGTACTCATGGGCCATCTCCTTCAGCGTACTCATGCAATACCCCGTTTCGCCTGTTCAATTCTTGCCTTCAATGCCTGCATCAGCGCCTCCTGCCCATCGCCCTTGGTCTGGAGAGATGCCAGGACATCCTCGTCCACGCCGCCCTGCGTGATCAGCAGATGGGAGATCACGGGGAACTGCTGGCCCTGACGGTGCAGCCGCTTGTTTGCCTGTTGGAAGATCTCCAGCGCCCAGTTCGGAAGCGTGAACCAGATGCAGTGGTGGCCGCCAGCCTGCAGGTTCAGGCCGTAGCCACAGCTGACGGGATGGGCCAAAAGGATATCCACCTCACCGGCGTTCCAAGCCCGCTCATCCTCCGGCCCTTCGTACTTGCGCACCCGCAGGCCGCTGCCGGCGAGGGCCTGTATGATGCGGTCCTGCTCATGCTTGTACCAGAAGAACACCAGCGCGTGTTCACCGTTCAGCTGCTCGATCAGCTCCAGGAAGGCGTCGATCTTGCAGGTATGCACATCGGCCACGCCGCCGTCGTTGGTATAGACCGTGCCGCCGCATAGCTGCAGCAGCTTCCCATTCAGCGCCGCAGCGCTTCCTGCTGTGATGGTTTCCGTGTCCACCTGCAGCAGCATCTCCCGCTCCAGCTTCTGATAGGCTTTCTTTGCAGAGGCATCCAGGGCCACCGGCACGATATGCTCAACGAAGTCCGGCAGCGTCAGGTAGTCCTCCGTCTTCATGCTGATGCAGATATCGGAGACCGCATCACGGATCCGCTGGTCAGCCCCCGGCAGAAGCGAATAGGTCCGATACTGCTGCCCGGGATGGGCGTAGTCCTGCGACATGAAATTCTCCCGGAAAGAGGTCAGCGTGCGGCCAAGCCGTACCCCGCCATCCAGCAGGAAGATCTGTGCGTACAGATCAGGCAGGCCGTTGGGCGATGGTGTGCCGGTCAGCTCCACCAAGCGCTGGATCCGTGGGCGTACCCGCTTCAGGGCAAGGAACCGTTTCGACCTGGAATTCTTGAAGCTGGTGGACTCGTCCAACACCACCATGTCGAAGGGCCAGTCATTGCGGCAGTAATCCACCAGCCAGGGAACATTCTCGCGGTTGACTACCCAGACATCGCCGGATGCGTACAGCGCATTGATCCGCTGCTTCTCCGTGCCCAGGATCGGAATGACCTTCATACCCTGCAGGTGATCCCACTTTGCCGCTTCGGACGCCCATGTCGCTTCGGCCACCTTCTTCGGGGCCACCACCAGTGGCCGGGAGACCGCCCATCGATGAAACTTCAGTTCCTGGATGGCCGTCAGCGTGATGACCGTCTTCCCCAAGCCCGGCTCCAGAAACAGCGCCACGAAGGGATCCGAGATCACACGGCTGATGGCGTAGGCTTGATACGGATGCGGTTCATATCTCATGCCGGAAACACCTCCTCCACGAATGCTTTTACCTGTTCCAGCCCTTTCAGCGTTCGGACATCCGCGCCACGCTTGCGCAGCTCTTCATGCTGCCACTTCTGGATGGCTGCCAACCGTCCCACTTCTGTCTTCAGCTCCACATACACAGTGCGGCCGGCGGGCGTTATAACGATGCGATCTGGCACACCGGGATTCCCCGGCGAAACGAACTTGAAGCATAGCCCGCCCCGTTCACGAACCATCCGAACCAGTTTCGACTCAATGCTGCTTTCCCTCATGTCGCGGTCTCCTTTCGAATTGCTATCACGCGCGCGTGTGCGCACGCGAGGGCGTATACGCATTTAGGCGGATTAGGGAGAATACAGGCTCCCTAATTACCTGTTTTATTTAATACTTAAAAAGAATGTTACCTTTGTTACCTTCCTTGTGCCGCAAGGGTTTGCGGGGTAACATTTGAATGTTACCGAATGTTGATTGTTACCCCTGCACTGAGAGAATGTTACCCTTGAATGTTACCTCTCTCGGACGAAGCCTCTCTGCACTCCGCAGTACCCGTATTTGAGCCCCTGCGAGGTCTTTTTCCACCCCGCCGCCGTGGCGATGATGCTGTTGATCTCTTGGGCATCCGCACGGCGCATATCCTTGCCCTGCCCGTCGAACAGCTCGCACCAGACCTCCAGCGCGCAGATCCGCTGCCTGGGTACCAGCCGCGCGTCTCCAACTGCGCCGCCGGACCAGAATACCCGCCGCCGGTCGAGGCTCCAGCTGGCCCAATCGTGGGGCACCTCTTTCTCCAGGAAGTCCAGAATCAATCCCTCCCGGACGCTGACCTCACGGTGGCATTCCTGCTGCGCCTTCGCCGCGTCGGCGACCTCACCGCTGAGATACAGAGGTTCTCCCAACCTCCAGTAAGTCACGGCCTCTGCCCAGAGCTGATCCAGCTCCTCCGGCAGCTGCTTCCATACATTTTTGGTCACGGGATTACGACCGACATCAATGGGCCAAAAGCGGCGGTTGCCGGTCTTATCGTGCAGGTAGTCGTCGCTGTTGGTAGTGCCGAAGAACACGCACCGGCGCGGCAGCTCCTTCACATGGCGGCCATAAGCAGCACGGAACCGATCCGCACGCTGGCTGAGGAACTGCTTGATGCGGGAGACGTCGCTGTGCCGGAAAGCGTCCAGCTCGGAGATCTCCACCAGCCACACGCCTTGAAGCAGCTCACTGGCCTCCTTGCCCTCGAAGGTGCGGATCGAGTCATTGAACCAGCCCTTCGACATCTTATCCAGCAGCGTGCTCTTGCCGATGCCCTGCGGCCCTGAGAGGATCGTCATGCAATCGAATTTAGCCCCCGGATTCAGCGCCCGGGCCACCGCTGCCACGAACGCCTTGCGCGTCACAGCGCGGGTATAAGGCGTATCCTCGGCACCCAGGTAGTCGATGAAGAGCCTGTCCAGCCGCGGCGTCATGTCCCATTGCAGGCCCATCAGATACGCCTCGATGTCATTGAAGGCGTGCTTGGCGCTGTGCAGGGAAAGGGCTCCGTCTATCTTGCCGTTGCCGGTGATCTGGTAATACTTTTCCAGATACCAGTACAGGCCGGCGTTGTCGTTGTCGTCCCAAAAGCGCCGCCGATCATCCTCTGCCCACGGAAGGGCGCCCAGCACCTCACCGCGGCCGGCGAAGTCGTTGAGGGCAAACTTTCCCTTAAGACGAGGATCGTGCTCCAGGATGACCCAGATGTTGTCGATGGTGGCCTTGGGCAGACCGGACTTCGGGCTGACCTGCAGCAGCTGCATCCAACTGTGATCGATCTCGCCGGCATCCTCGTTGACCGGCGTAAATACCTCCGAGGCGGTCTCCCAGCGTTCCTGCAGGAGCAGGCCGCTGACGCGGCTGTCATTGGTAGCGGTCTCGCTCATGGCCAGATAGGAGGGCAGCCGATTGATGGGCGTATTGGGCGCAGCGCTGTCGTCCAGATCTCCAAAACGGTGCAGACGGACGAGGTCAAAGGCGTTCACCAGCTTGCCGCTGCACGGATCTGTCGCATGATGGGAATACAGGAACTTGCCATTGTCATAGAGCACCGCGCCGCCGGTGGTGGAGCCGCTGAGGAAGGTAAAGCGCCCGGGCATGGAATCCGCCGGCGTATAGACATTGGGCAGGAATGCCTGCATAGCAGCTTCGATGTCGTAGACGCGGCAGAAAGCGCCCACAACGCCGCTTTTAGTGAGGGGGTCTCCCTGCTTGGCCGCCGGCCGCGCAAGCGCAGCAGCGCCCGGCAGGGCCGGCCAGGAGGTAATATCGTGCCAATCCTCGTATGTACTCAGCAGCCAGTCCACAGAGAGCATTTCACGGTCAGCGTAATGGAAGACATACTGGCTGTCGCTGCTGCAGCTGGGCCAGTACATCAGGCGGCAGGCCTCGAAGGTGGTCTGATCGGCCAGCTCCATGCCGATGAGATCGGCCATACGACGGGCGCAGGGCTCGTATTCGTCAGCGGAGCAGGTGCGGCTGAGGGGCAACAGCACACGCAGCCGTGGAGCCGCGGGCATGTGCTTGCGGGTGGAGTAGACGCAGTACCCGCAGTTCAGAGCCTCCAGACGGCGAAGCACATCGTCGGTGCCGCCCGCGGGGATGTTGTCCAGATCCAGCGTGATGAGGTCGCGGCCGGTGACGGCGTTGGCCTTCCTGCGCGGGCCGTTCAGGGTACCGGCAACGAAGCCACCCACATCCTTCATCTCGTCCTGCTGGCCTTTGGGAAGATTCAGATATTCCGCCAGCGTTTCCTCGCTCCGGGCGGGCAAGCCCAGGCGTTCATAAAATTCGGACAACCGCATAAGCTGCGGCGTCCACTGCACGGCACGGCGGCTGGAGCCGGTCGTGATCGTGATCTGTCTGTCATTTACCATGTTCAGCATATCGGTTGCCTCCCACAGGGCGTAAATTTGTCATGGGCCCAACCGGCCTCGTGCAGCCGGAAACGGGCATATCTGGAGATACCAAAACCCGCGAAAAAGCAGGATCAGAAACTGGTATCGATTTTGGCCTTTTTGAGAACACCGTACAGAGGCCTCAGATCTCGGTATCAAACAGGCCGCTTTATCGCCCGGGGCCTTTTGGGGCCGGAGCGGGAACTACCAAAAGCTGTCTCGGAGCTGCGGCAGAAAAAGGTAGTGATTTTGCGCCGACAGACTGACCGAACCATAAGGGCGCAGTTTCAGGCAGTGATCTCCCGGCGCCGAACTGTCCGGGTGTTGTTTGCAGGGTAAGCGGAAAAGTTGCGTGGGCTGATCTTTGCCGCCGCATATTTTGCCGAGGGTGTCTATAACCTCGGTAAAATATGCGGTCGGCCAAGTAGCAAAAGTTCATCGATAGCAACGGTTTGAAGCCTGTTGTGGCATATCCCATTTTCAGCGGCCGAAAAGTGGGCAAAACGGGATATAGCAAAACAAAGGAAAAAGTTGCGAAAATCAGATTTTTCGAAAAGGCATTTCGCCCTAGGTCTCTATAACCTGGGCGAAAAAACTGCGTGCCCATCTGCCCCAAAGCCTGTTGTCGCAAGGCTTTGCCGGTGTTCGATGTGGGTATCACTTTGAGGCGCCTCAAAGAGGCCGAAATGATACCCTGTTAACGGCGCGAGAAAGTTGCGTATTTGCCCGGAAGCTGACGCGGCTCGAAACGCCATTTCTTTGCATCATCGCCGATTTTCTGATAGAGTCTGGCCTCAGCCAACATGGGGGTATCTTCGCAGATGCTGAACTGGAAACACTTCTGGGTGCAGTTCCAGATGCCCCATTTGACGCCGGGCAGACCTCGCTGATAGGTTTCACGCTTCATCGTTCTTTACCTCCTCAGTTCTTCTTTCGGGGTTTCGTCCGCCGCCGGGTACTGCCGACAGGCCCATAGCAATCTTTGCCGGGATTATAGGTCACGGTGTTCGGGGAGCCACAGCCGACACAGGGGATGTCGAAGGTCCAATCCGGAATGTTTGTCAGATACCGGCCTCGTTGTCCGCATTCACAGTGCGTATAGGCTCGATACGCTTTGGGTAGCTCCATCTCATGCCCGCATTCCTTGCAGGTATAGCTGGTTGTAGGCGTCCTCAAGCAGGTGGTCGTTTCCTTGTGGCAGGCCTCGCATCGGATATGCACAAAGCCCTTCCAGGGCTGGGGGTGTTTCTTCAACCTGGGGCAGCGGGATCTCCTCCATTACGGGAGTAGGTTCTTCGATGGGAGGATCTGACTCGATAGAAGGCTCCTCGACGGGAGGATCCTCCTCGACCGGCTCCGGAGCAGCAGGGGCAGCCATAACTTCCCGCACTTCCACATACCAGCCGCAACTGCAGGCGCGCTTGAAATAGCCCGCGCCGGTATCGCACTCCAAAGTGCCCTTTCCGTTTCCGATGACCGCGCAGCCACACTCGGGGCAGGCCGCGTAAAGCTCCATCAGCTTGGCAGATTGCGTTACAGTCATGGTCATTGACCTCCCTTCTGAGTATCAGGCTTGAGTAGTTCCGGATTATCGTGGGCATTTCCGATGACCTCTAACGGCTGTTCGCCTAATTCAAAATCCGAAAACAGGTCAGGATCACAAGAAGGTACGCTTACACAGTATAAGCCGAACATACCGCCGCTGTATTTGACGTAAACGATACCGTTCTCGCCGTCATCCGCCGTCCAGCGTAGGATGTCGTCCTCGAATATTTTCTTACCGTTCCTGTCAATTTGGCCGGTAAATTGACCTACAGTTTCTCGGGTGACTTCGGTCGTACACCCGGTTCTGAAGTAATCACCGGCTCGAATATAAGCCCTATTTACATCGGGATAATCAAGCAGATTTCCTTCTGTCCATACCCCGTTCTGCGTTAATCCGCGAAATAGAATCTCACGCATCATCAGCACCTCTCGTATTTTCTCTCGATGCTTTTCATCAAGTTCAACACGTCCTGAGCAAACGGATATTCCCCCGTATTATCGCGGACGACCTCCGTCAGAAAACTCTGCATTTCACGCCAGCACTCCATGTAAAACATCAGTTCGTCATCACGCATACCATCACCATCCTTGCCACGGTTCATGTAGCCAGCGCAGCATACACGCCTGGCATTTCTCGATTGGGACCCCAGCCCTCGTGTCGCACAGGTCGTCGCATTCAGCGCTGCCCTTGCAAAACGGGATCTGTTGAGTATCGATATTCAGCCGGCTGAGCAAAAGCACCGCCAGTTCCTCATCGGTCATGGATCGGATGTGATCAACATTGGTCATCGGGGCCACCATCGGCCTTTTACGGCCGCAGCGCTTGCACACCCATTCGTGCGACCAGTCTCTGGGGAACATCTCATTCCCACAAACACACTTTTTCATCACTCCGCCTCCTCATCCTCGGTCTCACGCTCGTATTCCTCACCGGTGATATACTCCAGCTTCTCAGCCGGCACGCCCAGCCATTCGGCCATATTCGACCGAAGCCGCTCTGCAGCGGCATCGCAGATATTCTCCGGCGTTGCGTCAGGCGTCAAGGTGAGCTTCTGCTCCGCATAGCCAACCGAGCCCTCGCCGCCGTATATTTCAGCGCCATGCACACGGTAATGGAGAGCGATGGTCACTTCAAATTTTTCAGAAAAAATCATGTTCATTTCCTTCTTTCGTGGTGGAGTAAAGGTGTATTTCATAGCCGACCCTTGGCGCGGAGAACGGCATATTTCCGCTGCGCCTGTTTCTTACGCATAGCGCGGCATTTGGGGCAGAAGGTTTGTTCCCGACGTTCCAGGAACTCACTTCCACACCTCCGGCAGTACTGTGGGCGGATGCGCTGGAACTTTGTGCAATCGTCGCAGTTAGGGCTTTTCATCAGACAGCCATGAATGGCATCCCAATGCTGACACATATCGCGCTGCCAGTATTCGTCCCAGCCGAGATCATTCAGCCGCAGCCTTAACAGTGCAGCCAGAACAGAAAGGTTCTTGCGGACTTCGGTTCGAGTCCTGGACAGGCTAAATCCCTGCCGAACGGTGGGCTCCGGAGCGCCGTGACCCCACAGCCCGTCACCCAGCATGGCGCGCACTTTATCGGCGTCTTCTGTTAGGTAGGTGAAATAGACCTTTCCGCGGATGGCCTTTTCTGATTTCCCTATTCTTTTCCCGATTGTGGGGTAACTGTCACCGTGTCGAATTCCATCAGCAAGCCCTCGAAAGTGTGCGTCAGTCCAGACGGCATTTGCGCCATGATTGTCCGCCCGTACAGGGCGCTCCTTCAGTCCGAGATCGCGGCAGCGGCGAACGATGGCGCCCTCTGATCTCCGAAGTTTCTCCGACAATTCTGCGTAACCGTACTTATGAAGCTTCAGAAGTCGGATCAGTTGGTTGTCCTCATCCGGAGTCCACGGGTCTTTCCGCTGCAGCGCAAATGCCTGGAAGTCTTTGCGGCGCTGCTCCGGAACCCAATCCGGTTCTTTACCGAGCGCCAACGGCTCCAGTTTAGAGAAATCAATAAAACTTCGATGCTGTTCTGCCCAGGCCCAAAACTCGTCCAAATAAACAACGCGCCATAAGCATTGATCTACCCGTTGGGTATGAACAGGAAGCCCTCGGTTCTCTACCCAGCTTTTCATTTGGTAGCTGTAAGATTGGGAATTATCGGTAAGGGTAAGCATGAGCTGATTGAAGGTCACATAATCACCGTTGGCCAACACCGCCCCCAGGCCAAGCCTTGCAACATGAACTTTGACGGCATTTACTGTCCGATCAAGGTGCTTTGCAATCCCCGGGATCGATACGCGGCCCCAAGCCTCCCTCAGATACTCCTCGTCTTCCGGAGTCCAGGTCTTTTGTGGTGAGCAGCGCAGCTCCCTCCGCTTTGTCCGTACAGCACCTTCCGAGCGCCCCAGCATTTTTGCCATCTTTTCATCGCTCTGAGATTTCCAGTGGTCGCAAATATACTGTTCCTCTGTTGGCGTCCAGCGCCGAAAGTCATTCATTGGCGTCAATCCTTCTTGAAGTAGTTGTCCACCCAGCCCGCGGCATTGAGCGGAAGATCTGTGGCCCACGGAGCTGGCTGCGACATGATCTCTACCACTTTGTCAAGGTTGGCCAGACCTGCGGGGGCCTCGATTACGACCTCGTCATGGACATCAAAGACGATACGGTAGCCGGCGGCAGTCAGCTGTTCCATCGCATAGAACAGGCAATCCCTGGCCACGGCCTGCGTGATGTTCTCGGCCAGCTTACCGCCATAGGTCTCCAGCACCGACCATTTCTTACTGGTCTGGTTCTGGCCCCAGTAGCAGATGCTCGGCTTGCCGAAGCGGTTGGTGCCCATATAGGGGCTCACATAATAGAGCTTGCGGCCACTGGGGAGCCGGATCGTCATGAAGTCTAGGTCATTCGTGGTGTCGCACTCGCGCCCGATGGTAACGCAGCCAACGGTAGAGGTTCGGCCGGATTGCACAGCCTCCTGCGCGGCTGCGTCCAGTAGATACCAGAAGTTCACAATGGCCGGATTGGAGCGCCGCCAGCGGTCTACAATGTCCGGAAGTTCCTCCTCGGTCAGCCCGCTGCGCAGGGCGCCCATAGCGATCAGCGCCCCCGGACCGCCCTGGTATCCGAGGGCCAGCGTGGCCACTTTTCCTTTGGCGCGGTAGGCGTACTCCGGATTGCCCTTTTTGATACGATCAAAGGGGATATTGAACATCTGCGAGGCGGTGGCCTCATAGATCTTGCCGTGCGTCCGAAAGACATCCAGCACCCACGATTCGCCGGCGAGCCACGCGATCACGCGGGCCTCGATAGCGGAGAAGTCGGCGTCAATGAAGGTCTTATCCGGTGCGGCCACAAAGACGGTGCGGATCAGCGCCGAGAGTGTAGAGGTCACGCTGCCGTAGGTCAGACGCAGGGCGTCGAGCTGACGGTCTTTCACCAGCTGGCGCGCAGTATCCGTGGCCGGAACAACATCGTGCGGAAGGTTCTGCACCTGCACCAGCCTTCCGGCCTCGCGGCCCGTCCGATTGGCCCCGTAGAACTGGAGCAGGCCACGGACACGCCCGTCTGCGCAGACGCAGGTCTCCACGGCGTTATATTTCTTGGTGCTGGTCTTGCCCAGCTCCTTGCGGATCTCCAGCATCCGGCGGGCGGCATCGCTGGGAAGGTCTTTGCCCAGCAGGTCGGACACGGTATCCTTCCGCAGATCGCTCAGCTCCTCGCCGGTCTCCTTTTCCAGCCAGCGCGTCAGCTGCGCGACGCTGTTGGGGTTCTCCAGGCCGCTGATCTCCTGCGCCTCTGCGATCAGCTGCGCTTTGACGGTCTCGCCGAGGCAGATCGCGCTGTCGGCCAGCGCCATATCCACGGCGACACCGCGCAGGTTGATCAGCTGATCCAGCTCCCATTGCCGCTGCACATCGTCCGGCACCGGAAAGTTGTCCAATCTGCGGTCGATCTCCATCTCAGCCACGACATCCTGCCCGTTGTAGGTCTTGAACAGTTCCCACTTATCCGGATCATGATGAGGAAGATTCCGCACACGGCCTCCGTTGGCCTTTGTGGGGGCGCAGGGCACGCAGAAGTATCGGATGAGGGATTTCCCCACAGACATCTTCTGGCGGTCCTGCGGAAGCCCCAGGGCCCGCCCGACGGCATCTAGGCCGGCGGGATAGCCGGTGTACATCCCATGGAGCATGGAGCAGCGCCACTGAGAAAGCCAGGTCACGGCTGAAAATCCCGCATACCACTCGTCCTCCGGCAGATGAAAGTAGCGGCTGAGGCAGTACCATTCGAAGGCGGCGTTGTAGGCGTGTTTGATGCAATCCTTATTGAACATCCAGCGGAGCACTTCCTGCGGCAGGTATGCGTTTGGCTGTGTCAGATCTACGACCTGAACAGGGGCACCGTCCAGGCTGTAAGCGAACAGCAGGATCTGAAATACCGGGCTTTGTGCGTATTTGTAGAGGCCCGATTTACCGATGTCCACATCGCTGAAGGTCTCGATATCAATGAAGAGATGATGGAGCATAAGCGCTGCCTCCTTTGAGAATAAAAGGGGCCCCGAAGCGGGGCCCCAGCAGATCAGACATTGGGCCAGCCGGTAGGCGCGGGAGCGGAGGGCCATGCACCGGGGGCGGACTGCTGCGCGGGAGCGCCCCAGCCGGCGGGGGCCGCCGGAGCGGGAGCAGAAGGCCAGGCGGCAGGACCAGCGGCGGGAGCCACGGCAGAGAATGCCTCTTCGGCGGTCACGCGGCTGCCCAGGGGATCGCCGTCGCGGGTCTTCTGGATTCCGTTGAGACCGCAGCCGATACCCTTCTTGCCGGCGGAATTGTAGGCGAAGAAGGTCACATTGACATTGCCGTAGCAGCCGGAATAGACATCCGCGGGATTGATGATCTTCTGCACCTGCGCATCCACCACGAAGGGCGGACGGTCTGCCTTGCAGCTGGCGGTGAACACCCAATGCCCTTTGCATTCCTGGCCGAAAGGCTGGCCGTCAGAGGGGCGGACGCCGTCACCGTCATGGACGCAGATGGAGGGAACCGGAGGCCGGACGCCGTTCCACTTGGCGGACACACCGGCTTCAATGGCGGAGTTGATGGCGGCATCAATGGCAGCCTTCGCCTGAGCGTTGGTCTTCGGCACGAGGATCGTCACGGAATACTTCGGCTCCGCCTGCGGGTTATTGGCGGGAGCCTGCGGCTGAAAAACATTGGCGTAGGAGAAGCGGACTTCTCCGATGGTGATGGTGGTAGGGTTCATTTGTGTGTTCCTCCTTGGTTTTCATAGATTTGAAGTAAACGCGTGTATGTGCTGTAAAGGCGCTTTGCGGTACGCAGGTTCTTTTCGAGCCGTTTGTTCTCGGACAGCTTCGACATATTTTCCGGAGTACGGGAGCGCGGGTTTGCGATCCGCCAGCCGTTTACGAACTCCAAGCTGCACGCTTCCCAGTCGGCTTTGCAGATGGGGAGCTGCTCCCGCAGATATACGCCCAACTGCTCCATAGCGTCCGGATACCGCCGCAGCAGCCGCAGCAGACGGCAGAAATTTGTCCGTGGGAAGCTGTGCAGCTTATCCAGATAGATCGTCAGATGGAAGTCGCCATCGTGGATCTCCAGCGTGTTACCCATTGTCGGGCACCGGTTGGAAAGCCGCCTCCGCGGCGTTGTAGGGCGGCCGCTTATCGCTTGCAGGTACGAGGGTAGGCTTGCCCTGCTGCTTGCGCACGAGACCGTCAGCGACCTCGGCAAACAGCTTCTTGCCCAGCGCCTTTTCCAGCGCCGGAGCAGTCACAGGCCTGCGCTCATACAGCATCGCCTCCGCAACGCCGCGCTCCTGCAGGACCCGGAATGCCGCATCGGGGTCATCGCCCCAATCGCGGGAACCGCGGCCTTCCACCGCCTTGAAGCCGGGGATCTCACGGCCATCCAGGCAGGCCAGCAGGGCGTAATCCTGCAAGTCCTTGTACCAGGCGACCAATCCTGCACCGGCCGAGAGCGCCGCGCCGACCTCTTCATCGGAGAGCAGCGGTCCGTCATACTTGGGCGGCAGCTTCTCAGAGCCCGCTGCGGGCGCCATCTGATACTGCTTGCCGACCTCCAGCATCTGCTTTGCCCGGGCGGCGCATTGGGACTTGCCCTTGCAGAAGCGGCACCAATCGCCGGGGCAGGCGGGCTCCGCGCCCTCTAATGCGGTCTTTGCCCGAGGGGCCACGACTTCGTGTCCCCACCGTGTCAGTTCCTCCACGGAGATCTCCCACTCCTTCACACCGCCGGCGTGAGGCTGGATGATGACCATGTGGGCCGTGGTGATCGTGTCGCCGTAGATGGGGCGGAAGCTGGCCAGCGCGCCCAAGGCGTACAGCATCATCTGGCTGTTGTGCTCGGCCTCCACCGGAACACCGGCGCCGTTCTTGTAGTCGCAGATCACGATGCGGCCGCCGCCGATCATGATGCAGTCAGCGGTACCGAAGCCGTCGGGCGCATATTCGGAGTAGTCCACTCTGGTCTCCAGCGCCACGAAGGGCGGTGCGGAAAAGGTCATGGCCTGTTCCTTCAGCGTCTCCAGATAAAGCTCCGTTGCCTCTTCCATGGCGGGATCGTAGTCAGGCTCCGCGGCGAACTTCTTCAGGCGGGCGTTGTAGCCCCGCTTGCCGACGGGCTCCAGAAAGTAGCTGCGGGCCTTGTATTCCGCAATGGCATGAGCCAGACGGCCGGCCTCTGCGTAGGAACTGGTAGACTCGGGAAACAGCTCCTGCACCTTGATGTACTGGGGGCAGTTGAGCCACGAGTGGGATGCCGATGCGCTCAGCTTCGCGTGGATCTCAGGTGTCGGCATGGTCATCCTCCTCCATGTGTTCCAGCGCATAGTCAATGCACTGTTCCACGATGTTACCCAGCAGCAGCCCAGTCCGCGCTTTCAGCACACTCAGGGTTTGGTAATAACTGGGCTTAAGCCGGATCACGGGCTGCTTGCCCGTTGTGTCCTCGGGATACGGAAGCTTCAGCTTGAAGTAATCCATTTAAATCCGCGCCCCCATTCCTCTCAGCGCCATCACGAAGGGCCCCATCTGCTCTGTGCGAAGTTGGGTGACGGCCTGCAGGTCGAACTGCTGGAGCAAACCGGTCAGCGCGGCGATCTTGTCGGGGCCCTGCTGGGCCAGCTCCGCGCCGGCGCGGGCGATATCATCGATAGAATACTTCGGCGCTTCCGTAACAGGCGTCATGGAGATTGCAGGGGAAGGGGCAGGTGCAGAAGGGGCAGTTGGTGCAGCGGTCTGCGGGATCACAGCGGCAGGGGCGGGGGTAGGGTTTACAGCGGGCTGCGGGGCAGGGGTCGGTACGGTGGGCTGGGGCGCGGTCGCGGCTTCGGGCTGGGCCTTGCCCATCATCGCCTGAGCCAGCAGGGCAATGTCCGGCAAGCGGATCTCGCCCTGCACATTGATGGTGAATGTGGTGTTCATGATGTGTCCTCCTTACTTTGCTTCTTCAATCGTGACATCGATGCCCTTTTTGGGGTCGATGCCGGCTTCCTGGATGTCGGTTTTCTTCAGATACAGCGTGATAAGGTTTCCGGCATCATCACGCCGCTCGAAGCGGTAGCAGGTCTTGGTCTCGTTGCGGTAGCTCATGCGGATCTTCATGGTGGATCATCCTTTCTTACTTTTTGTCCTGCCCTCTGCCGGGAGCCCGCCGTATGTCAAAGGACTGGCGGGGCCGGCTCAAAGAGAGGGCATCCCGGGAAGTCAGGAGGACGCCCGGCAGAAGGCAGGAAGAATCTGAGGTATTTAGTCAGCCTTCTCACGGTATACATCTACCTCTTGAACCCCGAACTCCAGGGCGGCTTCGTGGCTCTCAAAGTAGATATCGATACGGTGGCCCTCGATAGCGCCGCCGGTATCTTCAACGATGTACGGATGGCCGTTGATCACAACTTCGCTCCCCTTGGGGAGCACATCCCAATCGGCTGATATCGTGCGGCCTTCCTCGGGGATCGTGCCGGAGCTTGTCCGCTGCACATAATCGGCATCGCGGCTCGGATGCTCTGCCGACCAAATACCGCAGCACTCCACGCAGGGGCAGTAGGCCGTAGCGGTGAAGGTGCCGATCAGTTCCAGATCTGCAACGCTGGAATAGTCCTCGGCAGGCGTCTCCTCGGTGTCCTGCGGCGTTTCAGCAGTGGGGGTATCCTGGGGTACCCTTTGCTCTGCGGGCTGATCTGAGCCGTCCTGGGCGTGTGCAACGGTGTAGCCGAGGGCAAAGCCCAGCGACAGGACGATCAGTAAAAAGATCAGAAATTTGAGATTTGCCGACCGGCGCTGGATCCGCCGGCGTTCTTCGCGTGTCAATCGCTTCATAAGTCGATCCTCCTAAGATGGCCATATCGGGTAGCGGGCGCGGTGGAAGGCGGCCCGTCTGTCCCTGCGGCGAGATATGCGATGAGCTGATCCACATCGACCAGTTTCTTTCGTCCAACATGGACGACAGGGATGGCGCCGGTGGCGATGAGCTGTCTTATGTAGTGCAGGGTGATCTCGCTCTCGGGGTCCTGCTCCAAGATCAGCTCATGCGCCTTGGCGGCGGTTCTCATTCTGGGCATGGGTTATCTCCTTTCGTGGTGGAATGCGCTGCTTGTTACGTTGCAAGTTCGTGTTTCTGAACTTTTTCGGTAAAAAAATACTGAGGGATATCCGATGAAGAAATCCCAAGCAATGAGCAAGATTTCAGAATCTCAGGGGAAGAAAATTCCAAATCATTATTTAACCGCTTACTTAAAGAAACTCGACCCATTTCAAGGGCGGTCGCAAATGCGGCTTCTGTTCCAAATACCTCTCGGATTTTCCCCCGCAGCCTGCTGTAATCGAACTCCATATATACACCTCCGGTTCGTGTTTCTGAACTTAGCATAACACCACATCTTGAGGTTGTCAATGCTTATTTTTCACTTTTCTGAACATTTTTTATTTTACAGAAAATAATTGTTGCGTTTTCTGAACTTTAGGTATAATATGAAGGAGAGGTGATAGCATGGCTACAATTGCGAGCAGGCTCAAAGAGGCTATGAGCCTGCGCAACATGAAACAAGTTGACCTTGTTTCATTAACAGGGATCGGAAAGTCTTCAATCAGCACATATTTATCTGGTGAGTATGAGCCAAAGCAGAAAAACATCTATAAAATTGCAAAAGTGCTCAATGTTAGTGAAGCGTGGCTGATGGGCGAAGATGTTCCCATGGATCGCACAGAATTTTCTGAGCTTCTCGCAGAACTCGTCAAAGAAAATGAAAGTGGCCGGCCTGCCGCAGTAGATCAGATGTGCCGCGTATTTGGAACGGAGCACAGTTACCGCTCTACACGCGTCTGTGCAGATAAGACGAAGGCCTCCGTGCTATTCTATCGGGCGGTTGATCGCCGTGCAGCTCCCGAATTGTCCGCCCTTATCGAAATAGTCGAGGAGATGGATTACCGTGAGCTGGAGAAGATCCGTCGCCTCATCTTGGCTTACCGCAAAGCTGGCGAGCCGATTAGGGAAATCGTGGATACTGCGCTCAGACCTTACGATGAAGAAGAGAGCGAGGAGGCTCTGCTCGGGTAATTCATGTAGATTTTCAGCGCGACAATCGGAAAAATAAGTAAGGAGGCTATACCATGTTCTGTTTCAAATGCGGGGCTCAGATCCCAGATGAAAGTGTGTTCTGCTCAAAGTGTGGCGCCAAAGTACAGGCTTCGCCCGAGTCGGCCACGCAGACCTACACTCTGACCTTTGACCGCGCCAGCCAGGTGTATGTGGCAAACCCACCGATCAAAATCATCATCGATGGCAAGATTCGTCTTTCCGTAGATAATGGCAGAACTGAGCATGTTGATCTCATTCCTGGCCACCACAAAATCGAGCTGTCCGGGTCTATCCGCTCCGCCAAAGTGGATGTTGATCTGCAGCGTAATACCCTCATCAAGATCAGCTTCAGCCGCCTCTCCGGCAAGCTGGTTACCGAGGTAATATAAGCAACAAAAAAGCCGCCCTTACAGGCGGCATGACAAATCTGAATCAGGAGGTAATTCACATGATGTATCCGTTCTTAACGCTGGACGATGAGACCGAGATCGTCCATTCCGAAATGCGCCCGGACGGCCGGGTAAAGGTCTATCTGGAAAAGCCGGATGCCAAAGACTGCTTCCATCACGCCACCTGCTATCTGCCCGGCTATGCGTGGGAGGATGTGGTTGGCTTCACGCCGGCAGAGGTGGAGCGGTACCAGGATGTCCTGCAATCCACCGCGCATCTGATCCTTCAATTCTCGCAGGAAGGTGGGTTTGAGAATGCCTCAGGTCTTTAAGATCGGATCCTACTGGGTCTACTTCTGGTCCAACGAGAGCGACCCGCTGGAGCCGATCCACGTCCACATCGCGGAGGGCGCCCCGACCGCCAACGCCACCAAGGTCTGGATCACAAGGGCGGGAAAGTGCTACCTGTGCAATAACAGCTCCAAGATCCCTGAGCGTGTCCTGCGCAACATGATGAAAATCATCGAGGCCCGCAGCGGCGAAGTCGTTGAGAAATGGATGTCCTACTTCGGCGAGATCACCTATTTCTGCTAAATAGAAAAAGCCGCCCGGGAGCTACCACACACCCGGGCGGCACTGCAAAGTATTTTATCTGCATTCCACCACGAAAGAAGATAAATAACCGAATATGGCAACAACCAAAATGCGGCCTACTCTGCCTTTCCATTTTACCACAGGAAAAGCGGAGTGGCAAGAATGGAAAGGAGAAATATTTCAATGGCCACAATTGAAAAGCGCGGCGGTAGTTACCGGATCATCGTTTCCAACGGATACGATATCAACGGCAAGCAGCTGCGCGAGAAGATGACCTGGACGCCGGAGCCAGGCATGACCAAGCGCCAAATCGAAAAGGCGCTGAATCGGGAGGCCACGCTCTTTGAAGAGCGTGTTCGCCACCAGGTGACACAGAACGGGAATATCCGGCTGGTGGACTTTACGAAGATCTTCCTGGAGCAGTATGCTCGGCCGAATCTGAAGAAAAAGACCGCCTTCAGCTATGAGCAGATCATGGAGACAGTCAACCAGGCTCTCGGCCACATCCGGCTGAAGGATCTCAAGCCCGGACACATCGCCGCCTTTTATGCCAATCTGCAGGAGGAGGGTATGCGGGCGCGCACGCTGGCCGCCCCCAAAATAGATTTTGGGGCATGGATGAAGGAGCATAAGACCTCCATGGCCGAACTGTCGCGGAAGACCGGCGTATCCGTCTGGTGCTTCTCACAGCTCAAAAACGGCCGGGGCATCGCTCAGGATCGTGCCGAAATGATTTGTCAGACGCTTGACGCGCCCTACGCCGATCTTTTCGTGAAGCAGCACGACGATACTCCACTGAAGCCCGGTACGATCCACACCTACCACCGTACCCTCTCGGCAGTGTTATTCCGAGCAGTAAAGTGGAAATACATTGAACGGAACCCCGCCGAGCGGGCAGACCTGCCCAGTATCGCCCACCGGCGCGCGGCCTACCTGGATGAGCCGGATGCCCGACGGTTGCTGGAGCTCCTACAGGAGGAAAAGATCCTTTGGCGGGCGGTGATCTCCTTCGACTTACTCTCCGGCCTGCGCCGAGCGGAGTTCTTAGGCCTGCGCTGGTGCGATGTCGATTTGGATCATCAGTTGCTTTACATCCGGCAGACCTGGAACTACATTCCAACAGAAGGGTGCTATATCGACACGCCCAAAACGGTCAACAGTGAGCGGCCGCTGCGGATCTCCCGGACCGCCGTTGTGCTTCTGCTGGAGTATAAGCAATGGCAGGACGCCCAAAGAGAACGGCTGGGCGATGCCTGGCAGGATACTGACGGCCGTGTATTCACCAACGAAGAGGGCAAACCTCTGTTCCCCGATGCCGTGACAAAATGGTTTACCGAGTTCGTAAAACGAACAGGGCTGCCGAAGGTGACGATCCATTCCCTGCGGCATACCTACGCCAGCCTGATGATCGCAGACGGCACGCCGCTGGTGGTCGTATCTCATAAGCTGGGTCATGCGCAGACCAGCACCACGGCCAATATCTACGCCCATGTGATCGCGGAAGCGGAGGCGAAGGCGGATCAAGCCTTTGACCGCTTTGGCGACTTGATAAACCAGGAAAATAAAGAAGTAAGTGAAGACGAATTGAAAAAAGATAAGAGAAAAGCCGCAGGAACATAATTCCTGCGGCTTTTCCCGTGGAGCTGGTAGCCGGACTTGAACCGGCGACCTACGCATTACGAGTGCGTCGCTCTACCAACTGAGCCATACCAGCGTTTGCCTGTTTTCGTCTATTGCGGTCTGCGTAAACCCCAAATAAACCCCATTTCGATATTTTTAAGTTCTTTGGTGTACTTAAAAGTCCTTGCGGTGCAAGGCTTTGACAGTGTTTTGTGCCCCTTATGCCTCTTCATTACGAATCAGCTGCTCTACCGACTGAGCTACACCAGCGCATCAAATTGTGCTTTTCTCAAAGACGAGGTGTATTTTAGCACACTTTCCCGCGCTCGTCAAGACGGAAGTGCGCAGTTTTTTGCTCCTTTTTCGCTTTTCTTTCCCGTCCCTTCGCCGGAGGCGGGAAAAATGAATAATACGCCCTGTAATCGCGCTCAGGTTCTTGCATGAGCGTCCCGCACGCAAGGACGCGACGCGCCGTTTTCGCCCGCGTCCGCCCCCGAGCCGCTGCGTTCAAAAATCGACAAAACGCGTCGTATCGTCCGTTTCCTTCACCTTTTTCGCCGTATTTCCGCCGCTCGCATCTCTGTTCGACCGATTTACATAAAGTTTTTGATAATTTCATTTTACAAATAGTTATCCACACTTTCCACAGACTTTTCCACAAATCAGACTCCCCGCTCTTTTCCTTTGTTTTCCGCATTTTTCGCATTTATGTCAAACGCCCGCGTGAAATGTTCTCCCCCTCCACGGTACATGACCCATTTGACATAACAACTTCTTTCTCGTCTCTTTTCCGCACCTCGCGCACTTTTGTTTCCATAACGCCGGAGATTTGCAGGATTTCTCCGCCCGCTTTCAAAAAGGAAAGCCGCAGACCTTGACAGGCCTGCGGCTTTATGCATTTTAAGCGAATATGCTTGTACCCTCCTCGCGGTAAGCGACGATCGCATCGTCGATGTCGCGCGTGGCGTAGGCGTTGAGCGAGAGGTCTGCGCGGGCACCGGCCAAATACTCATAGTAACCCTGCGCGCCGATCATCGCGCCGTTGTCGCCGCAGAATTTGAGCGGCGGCAGGTAGAGCTTCACGCCCTCGCGCGCACAGGCGGCTTCGAGATCCGCGCGCAGGATCGAGTTTGCCGCCACGCCGCCCGCGGCGACCAGCGTTTTGCGCCCGCACTCACGCGCGGCGCGCATCGCACGCGGCACCAGCTCGTCCGAAACGGCACGGGTGAAGTCCCGCGCGAGCGCCGCGCGGTCAAGGGCTTCGCCCTTCTGCTCGGCGTTGTGGGCGAGGTTGACGACCGCGGTCTTGAGGCCGGAAAAGCTCATGTCGAGGGGGCTGCCCGCGATGCTCGCGCGCGGCAGGTCGTACACACCGCCCGCGCTTTGCTGCGCCAGCTCGTCCATCGGCTTGCCGCCCGGATAGGGCAGTCCCAACACGCGCGCTGCCTTATCGAAGCACTCGCCTGCCGCGTCGTCGCGCGTCGCGCCGACGAGACGGAAGTCCGTGTAGCCGCGCACATCGACGAGCAGCGTGTTTCCGCCGGACATACACAGCGCGAGAAACGGCGGCTCTAACTCGGGAAAGGCCAGATAGTTCGCCGCGATGTGGCCGCGGATATGATGCACCGGAATGAGCGGCACGCCGAGCGCGTAGGCGACGGACTTGGCAAAGCTCAGCCCCACGAGCACCGCGCCGATCAGCCCCGGCGCGTAGGTCACGGCGACCGCGTCGATGTCGCGCTTGGTGACGCCCGCGTCCGCGAGCGCCTGATCGGTGAGCGCCGCGATCGCCTCGACATGCTTGCGCGAGGCGATCTCCGGCACGACGCCGCCGTAGAGCGCGTGCATATCCGCCTGCGACGCGATGGCGTCACTGAGCACGCGCCGCCCGTCCTCAACGACCGCGACCGCGGTCTCGTCGCAGGAGGATTCAAAAGCCAGTATTTTCATTTCTTCTCCTCCCCGAATTCGCGCGTCATGATGACCGCGTCCTCCTTCGGGTGCTCGTAGTAATTCGTCCGCCGACCCGCGCCGCGATAGCCATGGCGGCCGTAGAGCGCGATGGCGGCGTAGTTCGACGCGCGCACCTCAAGCGTCAGGAAGGCAAGGTGGTTACCCTCGGCAAAGCGCTCAAAGACATCGAGCAGCTTCCCCGCGACGCCGCGGCGACGGCAGTCCGAGCGCACGGCGATGTTCGTGATGTAGCCCTCGTCGAGCACGACCTGCAAGCCCGCGTAGCCGACGACGCGATCCGTCTCGTCGAGCGCGACGAGAAAGGCGGAGAGCGCGTTATCCAGCTCCTCGGCAAGCATATTGCGTGACCACGGCGTGGTGAAGCACTCGCGCTCGAGCGCCGCCACCTCGTCCAGATGCTCGGTCTTCATCGGTACGATGCGCACCGGCAGTTCTCTATGTTCCATTCTGTTCCTCCCTGCTTCTCTCGATCAGCTCCGTCAATGCCGCCTCGTCCTCGCACAGATCGTGCAGACGCAGGGCAAAGCGGCGCAGCAGCGTTTCGTTTCCGCTTTCGATAAAAAGCATTTCCTCATTGCTTGAAAATTCGATCTCGTCTTCCTCCTGCCACGCCGTCTCCCGCAGGCATTCACGCGCGACACGCTCCCAGAGCAGTCCGCTCGGCGCAAGCCCGCAGTCGGCGAAGCAGTCGGCGCGGTAGGCGAGGTCGCTCAGACCCAGATAGTATTCTCCCCGCGCGGCGTTCTCGCCGTAGTAGAACGGCTCGATGTCCTCGTCGAACCAGGTATCGGGATCGACGCAGCACTCGCGCTCCGGCTGGACGAACATACCGAGGCCGCGCTCTCCCATGCGCTGCCACAGCCGCGCCGACGAGCCGCGCGCGAAGATGTAGTTCCACTCCGCCTCGTAGAGCGGGACGAGCCGATAGAAGTTGACGATCTTCCCACCCGGGACCATCACGCGCGGGTTGCTCCCCTCGCGCACGCCGGCGGGAATGACCAGCACGGCGGCAAAGCCGCTCGCCTCGCGCTCCTCCTCGCTCATGTAGTAGGCATTGCCGCTGAGCGGCGCGTCATCGCGTTCTACGATAAGCCGACGCGCGAGCGACTTGAGCACCGTGAGCGGCCAGCCGTCCTCCGCAAAGTCCCAGTCGTGCGGCAGGCGCATCGTGAGCTCTACAAAGGACTGGTTGTGCTCCGCCAGCTCCTCGGGCACACTCAGGCGGAACGCGCCGAGGCCGAGCGTCGAGACAGTGTAGAGCGGCCACCGCTTCTCCGGCTCGCAGACGACGAGGTCGATGTGCGGCACCTCCTCGTCCATCTCGTAGTAGACGCGGCCGATGCTTCCGAAGGCATCGCAGAGATAGGCTTCGAGCGCGCGCTGCTCCCGCTCGCTGTAGCGCACCTTCGCGTAGAGCCGCAGCTCCTCGCGTGCGGCGTCCTCTGCCGTCGCGCGCTCCTGCGCGGCCTTGCGCTTTGCCTTCCAAACGACAACGGCGGCAACGCCGCCGAGCGCCAGCAGCGCGCCGACGATGGCAAGGAGGATCGTCCCCACCGTCCAGGCGGTATTTTGGCTCCACATCGCGCTTGCGCGGTCGTAGGTCAAAAGCACCTCGCCGTTCACCGTCAGTTCCATCACGGTGCAGTCCGTATCGTCGATATAGAGGAGCGCGATCTCGTCTCCAAGCTCGATGCTCCGCAAAAGCTGCCCCGCATTCGGCTCAATGCGCTCGTCGAGCTCAAATGAGCCGAGCGGCTCGCCGCCGCGCTCGAGCGCGATGCGGTTGTACTCGGTCGAGCGACACTCCCCGCTCACCGCGAGCAAATCCTCCCGCTCGGGCGGGAAGAGACGGCTTTGCGCGTAGAGCACCACGCACACCGTCAGCGCTATGAGCAGCGCGAGCTCGAAGAGGACGCTCCCTCTTTTCTTCAAAAAACCGCGCACACTGTTCATTCCTTCGCCTCCAGCCAGTTCGCGCCCCAGTGCGCCTCCGCCGTGAGCGGCACGGAGAGCGTCATCACGCCCTCCATCTCCGCGGTCAGCAGCCGCGCGACGGTCTCCGCCAGCGCCTCGGGACACTCGACGATCAGCTCGTCGTGGACTTGCAACAGGAGCTTCGCCTGCGGCACCTCGCGCGCAAGGCGGTCGCGCACGCGCACCATCGCGAGCTTCATCACATCGGCCGCCGTGCCCTGAATGGGCATATTGAGCGCCACGCGCTCACCGAACGAGCGGGTCACGAAGTTGCTCGCCGTGAGCTCGGGAAGATTGCGGCGGCGGTGCATGAGCGTTTCAACATAGCCGCGCTCCTTCGCCTGCTCGACGACCTGCGTCATATAGCGGCGCACGCCGGAAAAGCGCGCGAGGTAATTTTCCATATACGCCTTCGCCTCCGCGACGCTCACGCCGATGTCCTGCGCGAGCGAGAAGGCGGAGATGCCGTAAACGATGCCGAAGTTGACGGCCTTGGCGTGCGAGCGCATCTCGCGCGTGACGCCCTCGACCGGCACACCGAAGACCTGCGAGGCGGTGACGGTGTGGATATCCTCGCCGTGGGCAAAGGCCGCGATCATCGTCTCGTCCTGCGCGATATGGGCGAGCAGGCGCAGCTCGATCTGGCTGTAGTCCGCGTCCACGAGGACATTCCCCGCCGCGGGGACGAACATACGCCGCAGCTCGCTGCCGAGCGGCGTGCGCGTGGGGATATTCTGCAAATTCGGCTCGGTGGAGGAAAGGCGGCCTGTCGCCGTCACGGTCATCTGGAAGCTCGTGCGCACGCGCCCATCGGGGTCGATGACCTTCAGGAGACCGTCGCAGTAGGTCGATTTGAGCTTGGCGTACTGCCGGTACTCGAGGACTTCTGCGACGATGGGATTTTCCCAGCGGAGCTTTTCAAGCACATCGGCATTCGTCGACCAGCCTGTTTTGGTCTTTTTCCCGTGCGGGAGGCCGAGGCGGTCGAAGAGCACCTCGCCGAGCTGCTTGGGGGAGTTGATGTTGAATGCACCGCCTGCGCGCGCATAGATGCTCTGCTCAAGCGTTTTGAGCGCCGTGTCCATCGTCTCGCCGAACGCCGCGAGCGCGCGGGCATCGACCAGAACGCCCGCAAGCTCCATCTCCGCGAGCACGCGGCACAGCGGCAGCTCGACCGCGTAGTAGAGCTCGTGCAGATCTCGCTCCTCCAAAAGCGGGGCGAGCTGCGCGCAGAGCGCAGCGACCGCGGAAGTGTAGATGTGGAACGCCGTCTCCGCCTCCACCCTGTCGCCGAGGGGCGAGAAGGCATCGGGCGCAAGGTGCGCGGGCGCGGCAAGCTCTGCATGGAAATAGACCGCGAAGAGCGAAGCGAGGTCGTACTTCCCCGCCGTCGCGTCAAGAAGATAGGCGGCGAGCGCCGTATCGAAGACGAAGCCCTCGGCGGGAAGGTCGTTTTCGAGCAGCGCGTGCATGAGGTCCTTGGCATTGTGGCCGACCTTTTTGATCTTTTCGGAAAAGAGCTCGCGCAGCAGCGCGTTCCAATCGCCCGCATAGCGGTCGAAGAAAAATTCCGCGCTCTCCGTCTCCTGCTCGCCGCTCTCCCACTCCGCGATCACGCCCGAGAGGTCAGGGAGCGCGAGCACGGTCACACGCTCCGCCTTTCGCATCTCCGCGAGCGCCGCCGCAGCGAGCGCCGCGCTCGTGATGGGCGTCACATGAACGGTGTGGGCCGGCTCGTCCGCGACCTCCTCCGCGGGGATTGTCGTGGGCTTGAGATCGTATTTTTCAATGAGCTTGGTGAATTCCAGGCGCAGAAAGAGCGGATAGAGCGCGTCCGACGGCTCCCGACAGAGATTTTCCTCGACCGTGAAGTCGAGCGGCGCGTCGGTGAGGATCGTCGCGAGGTGATAGCTCTGCCGCGCGGAGGCTTCCCCCTCGGTGAGCTTTTTGATCGCGGCGGGCTTCGCCTCGAGCTCCGGCAGGAGGCGGTAAATTTCATCGATGCTGCGGTACTTCTGCACGAGCGCCATCGCCGTCTTTTCCCCCACGCCCGGAACACCGGGGATATTGTCGCTCGCGTCGCCCATGAGCGCCTTGAGATCCACGATGTGGGGCGGCTCGAAGCCGTATTCCTCAAAAAAGCGCGCGGGCGTCATGTCCTTCGTCGTGGTCTGACCCATGCGCGTTGAGATGAGCTTGACCGTCGTATGCTCGGTCACGAGCTGGAGAGAGTCCTTGTCGCCGGTCGCGATCACGCACTCCCAGCCCGCCGCCTCGCACTTGCGCGAGATGGTGCCGATGAGGTCGTCCGCCTCGTAGCCCGCCAGCTCATAGCGCGGAATGTTCATCGCGTCGAGCACTTCCTTCATCACGGGAAGCTGCATCGCCAGCTCCTCCGGCATTCCGTGGCGGGTCGCCTTGTAGCCCTCGTACTCGAGGTGGCGGAAGGTCGGCTCGCGCCGGTCGAAGGCAACGCACAGCGCGTCGGGTTGCTCCTCGTCCCGCAGTCGGCCGAGCATCGTGAGAAAGCCGAAGATGGCGTGGGTGAAAAAGCCGTCCTTCGTCGTCAGCGGGCGAATGCCGTAATAGGCGCGGTTTAAGATCGAGTTGCCGTCAAGCACCATCAGCTTCATGCGTTGTACCTCCCTGGTCGCATTCTTATTCAGAATATAGTATAGACCATGCGCGCGAAAAAGACAACAAAAACCGTCGGCCAAAGGCCGACGGTCGAAGGGCTTTTTTCTTTACGGCTCCAGCGGCTCGCCGACTGCCACGCCCGCGAGCGCGGGGACGATCTCACCGTCCACGACGAACTGCACCTGCTCGACCGAGTCGAGCGAGCACAGCGAGCTGACGAGCGAGCCGAGGGCAAGCGGCGGCGACGCGCCGAGGTCCGCTTCGGCGGAGAGATTCAGATAGCACACGCCCTCCTCCACGCGCGCGGAGAGCACGGCGAAGCCCTCCGGCAGAAGAGACGAAAGCTCCTCATTCTCCGGCCCGCGCGCAAGCGCCTCGAGCACCGCGTTCACGCGCGTCTGACCTTCGTAAAGGGCGAGCACCTGCGTCTCCGCGCCGAGCGCGCCGCTCTTTTTATCAAGGAAGTAGAGCGAGACGGTGATCGGGCGCAGCGCGTCCTCGCGCGTGGAGAGCAGCGGATCGGCCGCCGTGAGCGTCTGCGTTTTGCGATAGGGAAGCTCCTGCCCGCCGGAGGTGATCGACACGGCGTTGATGCCCTCGAGCTGCGTGAGCGTGAGCGTCAGGCAGTAATCCGCGATCGTCAGGTCGATGCCCGCAAGACCCGCATAGTGGCGCGAGAGATCCACCCGCGCGCGGCTCCCGAGGACGGAGAGGTCCATGAGTGCCGTCCCGTCCGGCAGCGGCGCGCGCACGGCGGCATCGGGCGCGGCACCGAGCAGCGCCGTGAGCAGGCGCTCCGCGAGCTGCGCAGTCGTGAGCGTATCGGCATCTTCGATCGTGAGCGTGCGCGCGAGGATCGCGTCCCCGCCCGCCACACTGCCGAGATCGGCGGCGGGATAGTAGAGGAAGTAGCCCTCTCCGCCCTCCGTCTCCGCCGCCTGCACGCAGGCGGCGAGCAGCAGAGAAAGGCAGAGCAGCAGCCCCGCAAGCGCTTTTCGTTTCATTCTGCCGCCTCCCTTCCCAGCGCCGGAAGGCGCACGGTGAAGCGGCTGCCGCCGCCCTCGCGCGCGCTGACGCCGATCGTTCCTCCGCGGCGGCGCACGGTGTCCGCCACGATGGAGAGTCCCAGTCCCGTGCCGCCCGCGGCGCGGGAGCGCATCTTGTCCACGCGGTAGAAGCGGTCGAAGATGCGCGGCATATCCTCCTCGGGAATGCCGATGCCGTTATCCTCCACGCACAGCACGCACTCCTCCTCCGTTCCGGTGAGCGTGACGCACACGAAGCCGCCGGCGCGGTTATACTTGATGGCGTTCTCGGTGAGGTTGTAGACGATCTGGTGCAGATCGTCCTCGCTCGCGAGGACGATGCTCTCCCGCTCGATCACATGGCGCAGGTCGATGCCCCGCTCGTCCGCGACAAGGCGGAGCATTCGCACCGCGCGCTCGATCACGGGCGCAACGGCGACCGGCTGCGCCGACTCGACGATATCGCTGTCAAGCCGCGTGAGGCGCAGAAGGTTTTCGGTGATGCGCGTCAGGCGGTCGGTCTCCTGCACGATATCTCCGACAAACTCGCGCACGGTGGCGCTGTCGATGTCCTCGGTCTGCAAAATGGAGTCGGAGAGGAGCCGAATGCCCGCCAGCGGCGTCTTGAGCTCGTGGCTCGCGTCGGAGACAAAGCGGCGGCGCGCCTCCTCCGTCGTCTGCAATCGGTCGGAGAGGCGGTTGAACTCGGCGGCGAGGTCGGCGATCTCGTCGTTCCCGCCGATCTGCGCGTGATAGCTGTACGCGCCCTCGCGCACGCGCCGGATCGCGTCGAGCAGCACACCGAAGCGCCGCGTGAGCGCGCGCGAGAGCACCATGCTCAGCAGCACGACCACGAGCGCGACCATCGCGGAGATGCGCAGCAGATTCTTTTGCAGCGTCAGCAGCAGCGTCGCCTGCTCCACATCGTATTCGTAGGCGTAGACCGCGCCGATGATCTCGCTGCGGTAAATGACGGGCGAGGCCGCGCGGCTGCGGAACGCCCCGTCGGAAAAGTCGGCGTAGAAGGCGTCGTAGCCGTCGAGCGCCTGCACGAGCTCGGTGTAGAGCGCGTAGCGCCCCACGGCGCCGTCGGTCTCGCGGGTGTCGTAGAGGATACGACCCGAGGCGTCGGTGACGAGGATACGCGAAATGCCCGTCTGCTCCACGAGCGTCATCGCGGTGGAGACATTCTCCTCGCTCAGCTCCTCGATGCCGCTGAGCGCCGTGACCATCACGCTCACGCCGTTTTGCAGCGTCGCCTGCTTGGAGCGCACCACCAGATTTTCCGACACGAGCAGCGGATAGGTGTTCATGAAGAGCAGCACCGCCGCGATGACCGCGATATAGCTCAGGCCGAATCGAGCCTGCAAATTGACGCGCCGCACGCCGCTCCCCTCCCTTCTCTGTCTCTTCCGCCGTCACGCCCTGAGATAGTAGCCCACGCCCCACTTGGTCATGATGTGCTCCGGCTCGGCGGGATTTTCCTCCAACTTTTCGCGCAGGCGGCGGATATGGACATCTACCGTGCGGTAGTCCCCCGCGTAGGTGTAGCCCCAGACGAGGTCCATCAGGTTCTCGCGCGAGTAGACGCGGTGCGGGTTTTTGACGAGCAGCTCGATGATGTCGTACTCCTTCGCCGTGAGGTCGATGACCTCTCCGCCGCGCAGGGCGACGCGCCGCTCGGGGTCGAGCGTGATGCCGCCGACGGTCAAAAGCTCCGTGCGCTTTTGCGCGCTCTGTCCCGCGCGGCGCAGCAGTGCGCGAATGCGTGCCTTGAGCTCTAAAATATTGAAGGGCTTGGTGATGTAGTCGTCCGCGCCGGACTCCAGCCCGATGATCTTGTCGGCGTCCTCGCTGCGGGCGGTGAGCATGATGATCGGCACCGCGGAAAACTCGCGGATACGCATACAGGCGCTCAGCCCGTCGACCTCCGGCATCATCAGATCCAAGATGATGAGGTCGAAGCTCTCGCTTTTTGCCAGCTCTATCGCCGCCGCGCCGTCGAACGCGGTCTCGACCGTGTAGCCCTCGTTTTCGAGGTTGAATTTGATCCCCTTGACGAGCAGCTTCTCGTCGTCCACCACCAGAATCTTCATGGTATCTCCCCTCCAATCGTGATCTCGCCGCGCAGACCGTCGAGCTTGGACTGCCCGATGCCCTTGACCTGCAAAAGATCCTCCGCGCAGGTGAAGTCCCCGTGCTCTGTGCGGTAGGCGACGATCGCCTCGGCGAGCGAGGGGCCGATGCCGGTGAGCGCGTCGAGCTCCTCCGCCGTCGCGGTGTTGATGTCGATGAGCACGCGCACGGGCGCGACCTCCTCCTGCGCTTCGCGCTCGGTCTCGACCGTGTAGCCCGTGCTCTCGCCGCTGTCCGCGCGATGCGTCAGCACAAGGACCGCCGCGAGGAAGGCGAGCGTGATGAGCGCCAAAAATAAATAGGTGATCCCGCTTTTTTCCTGCCGTTCCACGCTTGAACTCCCTCCCCGTTTCTGCTATACTGTGCGTCGAGACCTGTCGAATGTATTTATTGTTTATCGCATTTTCGCCGGCCGCCCCGCAGGGGCGAGGCGGATCGCCATGACTATACATGACTGATCTTCGGTCATTGTATCACAATGTGAGGTATATTTCCATGACAAAACGCCGCTTTTTTTCTCTTTTTTTACTCCTCGCTCTGCTCGCCTCGCTCATGAGCGTGAGCGCCTCCGCCTTTGAGGAGATCGACATTGACGCCCGCGCCGCGCTGCTCATCGAGGGCGAGAGCGACGAGGTGCTGTACGAAAAAAATGCCCACACCCGCCAGTACCCCGCGAGTATCACCAAGATCACCGTCGCGCTGCTGGTCTTTGAGGCGATCGAGGACGGGAAGCTCTCGCTCGATCAGCTCATCACCGCGCACGAGAGCGCCTTCGAGGGGCTGAGCATCTACGGCTCCACCGCCGGCATCAAGGCGGGCGAGCAGCTCACGGTCGAGCAGCTTTTGCAGTGTATGCTCATCGTCTCGGCGAACGAGGCGTGCAACATTCTCGCAGAGGCCGTCTGCGGCGAGGGAAATGTCGCGCAGTTCATCGAAATGATGAACGCGCGCGCCGCGTCTCTCGGCTGCGAGGATACGCACTATGTCAACACCTCCGGCCTGCACGACCCCGATCACTACACCACCGCCTACGATATCTACCGCATCACGCGCGAGGCGATGAAGTATGAGAAGTTCATGGAGATCTGCAACTCCAAGTCCGCCGAGATCGCCGAGACCGACCACAACGCCCGCCATGTCCTCCACTCCACCAACCGCCTCATCTCCAACTGGCGCGAGCTGGGCTATCTCTACCGCGACGCGCAGGGCATCAAGACCGGCTCGACTGATGAAGCGGGTCACTGCCTCGTCTCCTCCGCCGTGCGCGGCGAGCGCACGCTCGTGAGCGTCGTGCTGGGCGCGGAGAAGATCACCCTTGAGGACGGCAAGAGCACCCTCACCAAGAGCTTTTCCGAAACGAGCCGCCTTTTTGACTACGGCTTCGACTGCTTCTCTCCCCGCGAGATCGTCTCCGTCGACGAGCCGGTGCGCGAGGTGCGCGTCGAGCTTTCGAGTGAGACGAGCTATGTTGTCGCCCGCCCCGCCGAGACCGTCACGCGAATGCTGCCCACCGAGCTGGACCTCTCCGCGCTCACGCGCGAGGTCACGCTCAACGCCGAGGTCGTTGACGCGCCCATCGCCGCGGGCGATGAGCTGGGCGAGCTGACCATCTCCTACGGCGACACGGTCTACGCGACCGTCAAGCTCCTCGCGCTGAGCGATGTCTCTGCCTCGTGGCTGCTCGTCACGCAGCGGAATATCGCCGACTTTTTCTCCCGCACCATCGTCAAGGTGGTCCTGATCGCGCTGCTCGTGCTGATCCTTGTCTTTCTCGTGCTGCACACCACGCGCTCCCGCTCCCGCCGCTACGGAAGACGCGGGCGCGCCCGCGCCTCGTCGAGCGGCTATCGCGGACGGCGGCGCTGAGTCTCAAACGGATACGGAGGTCCTTTCATGAAATACATTCTCGTCATCGGCGACGGCATGGCGGATAACCCCGTCGAGGCGCTCGGCGGCAAAACGCCGCTCGAGCAGGCGGATATCCCGACCATCGACTCCCTTGCCGCGCGCGGCATCGTCGGCAGCGCCGTCAACTGTCCCCCGCCGCTGCCCGCGGGCAGCGAGACGGCGATCCTCTCCATCTTCGGCTGCGACCCGCTGCGGTATTTTTCCGGCCGCTCGCCGATGGAGGCCGCCGCGATCGGCTTGAAGCTGGAAGCCGGCGACGCCGCCTTCCGCTGCAATCTGGTCGCGCTCGAGGAGGGCGACGCGCCCTTCGAGGAAAAGCGTATCCTCTCCCACTCCGCCGGCTCGATCGGCGGGCAGGACGCGCTCGATGTGGTGCGCGCGCTCAACGCCGACCCCGATTTTTCCGCCGCGCTCCGTGCCGCGGATATGTATATCAACCCCAGTCCCTCCTTCCGTCCGCTGGCGGTGCGGCATCACTGCGACCCGCGCGGCGTGAGCTTCGCGCCCCCGCACGACCATCTCGGTGAGGTCATCGCTCCGCTGCTCCCGCACGGCGAGGACGCGGCGCAGGCGAAGGTCTTTGCCGACCTCATGCGCCTTGCGAGCCGCGTCTTAGAGCATCACAGCGTCACCGAAAAGCGCCGCGCCGACGGCAGGCTCGGCGCGAACGGCATCTGGTTCTGGGCAGAGGGCACGGCGATGCAGCTCCCCGATTTCAAGAGCGAGTACGGCTGCGGCGGTGCGGTCGTGAGCGCGGTGCCGATCTGTCACGGCATCGGCGTGCTGCGCGGACTGGAGATGGTCGAGGTCGAGGGCGCGACCGGCGAGCTCGACACGAACTTTGAGGGCAAGCTCGATGCCACCTGGGAAAAGCTTCAGCAGTACGATTTCGTCTGCCTCCACCTCGAAGCGCCCGACGAGTGTACGCACAACGGCGACCTCCCCGGCAAGGTGCAGGCCATCGAATGGCTCGACAGCCGCCTCGTGCGGCCCCTGACCGAGCGTCTGGAGAAGGCGGGCATGGACTACCGTATGCTCCTCCTCTCCGACCACAAGACGCTCACCGCCACGCGCGGACACGACGGCGACCCCGTCCCCTATCTGCTCTACGACAGCCGCACGGACAGCGGACGCGGCGGCGTCTACAGCGAAAAGGCGGGCGAGAGCGGGCCCTTCGTCGAAAAGGGTCACACCCTGCTCCATCAGCTCTTCGAGCGCTGAGACACAAAAAACAGCAGAAAGAGCCGACCGATGGTCGGCTCTTTCTTTGTATCCTACGACGGTCTTGCCGCCGGCTGCGCGGACGTGGCGGCTGCCGCGCAGCCGACAGTGACAAGGCGCAGCGCGCCCTCCTCCACGCACAGCCGGACCGTATCGCCCGCGGCAGTCTCGCCGCCGAGCAGCCGCTCGGCGAGCGCGTCCTCGACCTTCTCGCGGATCGCGCGGCGCAGCGGGCGCGCGCCGTAGCGTGCGTCGCAGCTCTCTGTCGCGAGCTTTTCCACCGCCGCGTCCTCCATCGTCAGCGTCACGCCCAGCGTGGCGGCACGCTCCGCCGTGGCGGAGAGCATTCGCCGCGCGATGCACACGAGCTCCTCCTTCCCCAGACGGTGGAAGAGGATCGTCGAGTCGATGCGGTTGAGAAATTCCGGCTTGAAGGTCTGCCGCAGCTCTGCCGTCACGCTCTCCCGCGCTCGCTCCTCTCCGCTCTCCGCAGGCACAAAGCCGAGCTTCGCGCGGTCGGCGGCAAGCGCCTTTGCGCCCACATTCGAGGTCATCACGAGGATCGTGTTGCGAAAGTCCACGCGCCGCCCCTGCGCGTCCGTGACCGCGCCGTCCTCCAAAATTTGCAGCAGCACATTCCACACATCTTCGTGCGCCTTTTCGATCTCGTCAAAGAGCACGAGCGACCACGGACGGCGGCGCACCTTCTCGGTAAGCTGCCCGCCCTCGTCGTAGCCGACATATCCCGGCGGCGCGCCGAGCAGACGCGAGACCGTGTGCCGCTCCATATACTCCGACATATCCACGCGGATAAGTGCATTTTCGTCGCCGAAGGCCGCCTCCGCCAGCGCGCAGCACAGCTCCGTTTTCCCCACGCCCGTCGGCCCGAGGAAGAGGAACGAGCCGACCGGCCGCTTCGGGTCGCGCAGACCCGCTCGCGCGCGGCGCAGTGTGCGCGCCACGGCGCGCACCGCCTCCTCCTGTCCGATCACGCGCGCGTGCAGCGTCTCCTCCAGATGCAGCAGCCGCGCGCTCTCCTGCTCGGTGAGCCGCGCGAGCGGAATGCCCGTCCACGCCGAGACCACTCCGGCGATGTCCTCCGCCGTCACACTGATACCCTTCTCCTGCCGCGCGCGGCGCAGCGCTTCGCGCTCCTGCGCCGCCTGCTCGCGGCAGCTCCGCTCCACCTCGCGCAGCATGGCGGCGCGCGGCTCGTCCCGCGCGGCTTCGGCGGCGGCGCGGTCGCGCCTTGCCTCCGCCGCCTTCGCCTCCATCGCGCGAAGCTCGCCCGACCCGTCCGCTCCCATGCGCACGCGCGAGGCTGCCTCGTCCATCAGATCGACCGCCTTGTCCGGCAAAAAGCGCGCGGTGATGTAGCGCCGCGAGAGCGTCACCGCCGCCTCCAGCGCCGCGTCGGTGATCGTCAGGCGATGGTGCTGCTCGTAGCGCGGACGCAGCGCGCGCAGGATCGCGAGCGTCTGGGCGTCCGTCGGCTCATGGACGGTGACGGGCTGAAAGCGCCGCTCGAGCGCGGCGTCCTTTTCGATATACTTCCGGTACTCGCCGAGCGTCGTCGCGCCGACAACGCGCAGCTCTCCGCGCGAGAGCGCGGGCTTTAAGATGTTCGCCGCGTCCACCGCGCCCTCGGCGCTGCCCGCGCCGACGATGGTGTGCAGCTCGTCGAGAAAGAGGATCACTCTCCCGTCGCGGCGCACCTCCTCAAGAAGCGCCTTCACGCGCTCCTCAAACTCCCCGCGGTACTTCGTCCCCGCGACCATGGCGGAGAGATCGAGCGCGAGCAGCCGCTTATCCATCAGCTCCTCGGGCACCTCCGCCGCGGCGATGCGCTGCGCCAGTCCCTCGGCGATGGCGGTCTTGCCGACGCCGGGCTCTCCGAGCAGCACGGGGTTATTCTTCGTGCGGCGCGAGAGGATCTGCACCGCGCGATCCAGCTCCGCGTCGCGCCCGATCACGGGGTCGAGCCGCTCCATGCGCGCCAGCTCCGTCAGGTCACGGGTGAACTCCGCAAGCCCCTTTCCGCGCCGGCCGCTCTCGTTTTCACGCAGCATTCGATTCCCCTCCCTTGCCGCGGCGTGCGGCGTGTCGTGAAGCTGCCGCACCGCGGCGGCGTAAACGCGCTTCGGCTCCGCGCCGGAAGCACTCAGCAGACGAACTGCCATATTTCCGCTGTCGCGCAGCAGTCCGAGCAGCAGATGCTCCGTGCCGATGCGCTCGCTGTGAAAGCGCATCGCCTCCCCCGCCGCCAGCTCCACCGCGCTGCGCGCGCGGGGCGTCAGCCCCTGTGAGGGAAGACTGCCGGACAGCCCGCAGCCCACCGTGCGCACGAGCTGCGCGCGCACGCTCTTCTCCTCAACGCCCTCCGCCGCCAGCACGCGGCAGGCCGTGCAGCCCTGCTCGCGCAGCATTCCCAGCAGCAGATGCTCACAGCCGACATAGCCGTGTCCCAGCTCGAGCGCGGCTTCCTGCGCGCGGCGCAGGACATTTTCCGCCCGTGGGGTAAATTTCTGTTCTGCCATCGTTCTCACTCTCCCATGGGCATTTTCCCCTCTCTCCCGCTTTTTAGACACCCGCGCAGCACATTTTTCTCAGCGCAGGAAAAAACTTTTGTCGAAAAAGGCGTCATTTCCTGCACACTTCCTCTTGCATTTTCATACGGCGGCGTGTAAAATAGGCGTATCAATCAAATGGAGGTGCTCTCATGGCATACAAAATCAGTTCTGCCTGCGTTAGCTGCGGTGCTTGCGCGGACGCTTGCCCCGTTGGTGCGATCTCTCAGGGTGATTCCCAGTATCAGATCGATGCCGGTGCCTGCCTGGACTGCGGTTCCTGCGCGGATACCTGCCCCAATGGCGCGATCTCTCAGGAGTAAGAGTGCTTAAAAAAATAAGGACGCGCCGAGGCGCGTCCTTATTTTTTCTACAGGAGAGCTCACATGGAACGAAAAGACTTTCTTCGGCAGGGCGGCCCCTGCTTTTATTATGATACCGACCTCTTCGCCCCCACGACCGACAGCTTCGCCCTCGGCTACTTCGCCTCTCCGAAGCGCGGCGAGCGCGTGGTCGATCTCGGCAGCGGCACAGGACTGCTCGCTATCCTCCTGCTCGCGCGCGAGCCGTCGCTTTCGCTCGAATGCGTGGAGCAGAGCGCTGCGGCGCTCTCGCTTGCGGAGAAGAGCTTTCGCGAGAACGGCTGGACAGAGCGCGTGACGCTGCGCTGCGGCGACCTGCGCGACGCGCGCTCTCTCCCCGACGCGGGGAGCGCGGACTATGTCCTCTCCAATCCGCCGTACTTCCCCGCGCAGAGCGGCGCGAGCGCCGCGGACGAGGCGCGGCGCGCCGCGCGGGAGGAGGGCTCGTGTACCCTCGCCGAGCTCTGCGCGGCGGCGGCGCGGGTTTTGCGCTGGGGCGGGCGCTTCGCGCTCGTCCACCGACCCGAGCGCCTGACCGATCTTCTCTGCACGCTGCGCGAAAATGGGCTTGAGCCCAAGCGGGCGCGCTTTCTCACCTCCGCGCCGGAGCGCGCGCCCTCGCTCGTTTTGCTCGAAGCGCGGCGCGGCGGAAAGAGCGGGCTCACGCTTGAGCCGCCGCTCATCGTCGGCTCCGCGGAGTGGGAAAAGGTCTATTTCCGCGCCTGAAGCGCAAAAAAAGGACGGCTCACGCCGTCCTTTTTCCGTTTTACGCCATGGTGTTGACCGCGCCGACAAAGAGCGGCAGACCGTCCACGCCCGTGATCGCGAAAGCGAAGGGGCGATTTAAGTTCATCTCGATCACCGGCAGCTCCTCGGGAAGCGTCCCGGTCGCGTCCGCGACGATCGCTGTGAACGCCGCCGCCTCGCAGCCCTGCTCGTCGAGCTTCACGCGCGCGGCGTGCTGCACCTGCGTCACGCTCACGGGGTCGGTGAAGTCCGCGAGGGGCGAGAAGTCGGCAAACCGATCGTCAAAGACATCGCTCACGCCGAGCGTGGCGAGCACACCGCTCAGCTCCATGTCGGAGCTGACATCCATCTTCGGGACGCTCCACTGGATCTTCGCGCGCCCCGCGCGCTCATTTTCGTAAACGGTCGTGAAGAGGTCACCGAGCGCGGTCTCATCGCGCAGGAGCGGCGCGAGCGCCGTGCCCTCGTCGGGCAGGAGGAAGATCATCTTCGCGCGGTTCTGGAAGCCGAGCTGCGCGACGGTGTAGCCCTCGCCGCGGACGAAGTTTGCCGCCGAGTCGGTCTTGTGCATGAAGTCGATCTTTTGCTCCGCGCCGCTCGCGGCGGTGAAGGTGTCCTCGCTCGTGCGGCTCTCGGCGAAATCGTCCGTCCAGTTCTCCTTAAAATAGAGCGTGGAGAGGAGCAGCATCACGGTTTCGGGATTCGTCTTCACATTTTCTGCCGCGTCCGAGAGAAGGCCGCCGGTATTCTTGTTGAGCCACGCCGCCACAGCGCGGTTCGTGTCGTCCGCACCCATCGGGACGGAGTAGGTGGAGGCGTAGTAGTCGTTCGCCAAGCGCTCGACCGTCTCGCTCTTGTACTCCTGCCCCTCGCTCAGCCACAGGGAATTGGCAAGGAGCGTCTTGCCCGAGGCGCCCTCGGTGTAGAGATTGCGCCAGATGGCATTCGCCGAGGCGCGGACGGTCTCAATGTCCTCCGCGCCGAGGAGCTCGAGGAGCTGCGCGCGGCTGTCACCGTCGACGGTTTCACTCAGCATCGCGAGGGCGAGGTAGAGGTTCGCGGGGGAAAAGATGGCATTTTCAAGCTCTTCGCTTCCCAGAAGCTTCCACGCCATTTTTTCGCTGTAGGCGAGCAGCGCGGGCGTCATCGCCTCATCGACGCCCTCACCGCGCAGCGCCTTGACCGCGTCGTAGTACGCCTGCGAGCGCGCATCAAAATCGTCCCACAGCTCCTCCTGCGCCTTCTCGTAGGCCTCCTCGCCCATCTTGTCGTAGTCGAGCTTTTCGTAGGCGGCGTAGAGCTCCGCCTCACTCGGCTCGGCGGGGAGCGCGGGCAGCACCGCGTCCGCAAGGACATACTGGCTCAAGAGCTTCGCGCCCTCGCCATCGTCAATAGGCGGCGCGCTCTGCCCGTTCGACCCGGGCGAGACGGTGACCTGCGCGCAGCCGGTCAGGGCAAAGCTCAGGCAGAGCAAAAGCACCAAAAGTCGTTTCATCGAGGGATACCTCCTTGTGCGTTGTTGCTCTTTTAGACGAGCGTGCGCGGAAAAAAGTTCCCCCGCGCGGGAAAATTTTTCCTGCGGAACGCAAAAAAACGCGCCGGAGCGCGTTTTTTTGCGTGTGCTTTTTTTAGTAGGCAACGCCCCAGTAGATGTCGGTCGTCGCTTCCTTGCCGCAGCAGACGCACTTGCCCGTCGTGCCGCTCTGCGCGAGCGGCATACAGCGGCTGGAAACGCCCGCCTTCTCCTTCATCGCCAGCTCGCACTCGCGGCTGCCGCACCACTTCGTGCGCGCGAAGCCGCCGCGCCCCGTCGCCATCGCCTTGACCTCCTCGGGAGTCGCGAGGTCGAAGGTGTTCTGCTCGAGATTCTCGCGCGCCTTGGCGAGCATATTGTCATGCACCGCGTCGAGCAGCGTCTTGACGCTCTCCTCGAGCGCATCGAGCGCGACGATGCTCTTCTCGCCGTTGTCGCGGCGGACGATGCAGCACTGACCCTGCTCAAGATCGCGCGGGCCGAGCTCGATGCGCAGCGGCACGCCGCGCATCTCGTACTCCGCGCACTTCCAGCCCATGGACTGGTCGCTGTCGTCTATCTTCGTGCGAACGCCCGCGGCAAGAAGCCGCGCCTTGAGCTCGCGCGCCGTGTCGGCGACCTCGGGCTTCTTGTGCGCCGCGATGGGAATGACCACCGCCTGCACCGGCGCGATGCGCGGGGGCAGGACAAGACCGTTGTTGTCGCCGTGGGTCATGATGACCGCACCGATCATGCGCGTGGTGGAGCCCCAGGAGGTCTGGAACGGATACTGCAATTTATTGTCGCGGCCGGCGAAGGTCACATCGTAGGCGCGGGAGAACTTGTCGCCGAAATAATGGCTCGTCGCGCCCTGGAGCGCCTTGCGGTCCTTCATCATGCACTCGACCGTGTAGGTCGCCTCGGCGCCCGCGAACTTCTCCTTGTCCGTCTTGCGGCCGCGCACGACGGGGATCGCCAGCACATTTTCAAAGAAGTCTGCGTAGCAGTTGAGCTGCTGCTCGGTCTCGGCGATAGCTTCCTCCGCCGTCTCGTGAATGGTGTGACCCTCCTGCCACCAGAACTCGCGCGAGCGCAGGAACGGGCGCGTGGTCTTCTCCCAGCGAATGACCGAGCACCACTGGTTATAGAGCATCGGGAGCTGACGGTAGCTTTGCAGCACCTGCGACCAGTGGTCGCAGAACATCGTCTCGCTCGTGGGACGGAAGGCAAGGCGCTCTTCGAGCTTCTCGCTGCCGCCCATCGTCACCCACGCCACCTCGGGCGCGAAGCCGTTGACCAGCTCGCCCTCTTTTTTCAGCAGGCTCTCCGGGATCAGCACGGGCATCGCCACATTCTCATGCCCCGTTTTCTTGAACTCCGCGTCCATGATGCTCTGGATATTCTCCCAGATCGCGTAGCCGTAGGGACGCAAGATCGTGAAGCCCTTCACGCTCGCGTACTCCACCAGCTCCGCTTTGCGGCAGATATCCGTATACCATTGGGCGAAATCGTCCTCCATGTTGGTGATCTGCTCGACCTTCTTTTCCTTTGCCATGGTTTCTTTTCTCCTCTTCCTTCCGCCGCGCACGAGAGAGCCGTTCCCTGTGCCGCGGCGGGGTGATTCATAAAAAATGATTGTATGTTGTTTTCCCGCGCTTGTCAAGAGGCGGAGACGGCTGCGCCGCTCCCTCAGATCTCCCTTCGCCCCTCGAGCGCACGCATGAGCGTCGCGTCGTCGGCAAATTCCAGATGTCCGCCCACGGGAATGCCGTAAGCAAGGCGCGTGACCTTCACGCCGAAGGGCCGCAGCAGCCGCGCGAGGTACATCGCCGTGGCCTCGCCCTCCGTGTCGGGATTGGTCGCCATGATGACCTCCTCCACGCCGCCCGCGCTCACGCGCTCCAAAAGCGATTTGATCTCCAAATCGTCGGGGCCGACATGGTTCATCGGCGAGATGACGCCGTGGAGCACATGATAGCGCCCCGCGTATTCGCGCGAGCGCTCGATCGCCGCCACATCGCGCGCGTCCGCCACCACGCAGACCGTGTGCTCGTCGCGCTTGGGAGACGCGCAGATCGGGCACAGCCCGCCGTCCGTCAGATTCCGGCAGACGGGGCAGCAGGTCACCTTCTTCTTCGCCTCCACGATGGCGTCGGCAAACTCCTGCGCCTCCGCCTCGCTGAGACTCAGCACATGGAACGCCAGCCGCTGCGCGCTCTTGCCGCCGATCCCCGGCAGGCGCGCGAACTGCTCGACCAGCTTCTCCAGTGCCGCGGGAAAGTATTCCATCGCTCAGCCCTCCCGCAGCGCGCGGATCTTGGCGGGAATGTCCGCCGCCTTATAGACCGCGCTGCCCGCGACGAGCACATTCGCGCCCGCCTGCACGCACGCGTCTCGCGTCGCGGTGTCCACGCCGCCGTCGACCTCCAGTTCGCACGCGGGATTCACCTCGTCGAGCCACGCGCGGAGCTGCGCGACCTTGGGCATCATGTCCGCCATGAATTTCTGCCCGCCGAAGCCCGGCTCCACGGTCATCACCAGCACGATGTCGCACTCCTTGAGATACGGCAGCGCCGCCTCGGCGCGCGTGTTCGGCTTCAAGACCACGCCCGCGCGCTTTCCCTTTTCGTGGATCTTTTTGAGCGCCGCGTGGATATTTTCCGGAAAGTCCGCCTCGACATGGACCGTCACGATGTCCGCGCCCGCGTCGCAGAACTGCTCGACATAGCGCACGGGCTTCGTGATCATCAAATGCACATCGAGCGGCAGCTCCGTCACCGGACGGATCGCCTTGACCACCGGAATGCCGATGGAGATATTCGGCACGAACTCGCCGTCCATGATGTCCACATGGACATAGTCGGCGCTTTCGATGCGCCGGACATCGCGCTCCAAATTGGCAAAATCCGCCGAGAGGATCGACGGTGCGATCTTGATCTGCATAGTGCTTGCCTCCTGCCAAAAATACATTGCCGCCATTGTATCAAAGCGCGCCGATAAAATCAATCGCAAAATAAAAATGTAAAATGTGCTTGACATTTTCGCTGCAGCGTATTATACTCACAAATGTAAAGCAAGCTTGACTTTTTTCAGAAACGGAGCGACACATGAAAAACATCATCGAACAAAAGCGACGCGAGCGAGGCATGACGCAGCAGCAGCTCGCCGCCGCGCTCGGCGTATCGCGCCAGACCATCATCTCGCTCGAGAGCGGGAAATACAACCCTTCCATTCTGCTCGCCCACGCCATCGCGCAGCTCTTCGGCACGCAGATCGAGGACATCTTCATTTTTGAGGAGGACACACCAAATGTCTAAGGAATTAAAAAAATACAGCATTCTCATTTTCGTCATCGGCCTCAGCTTCATCGCCATCGGCATTCTCACGGCCGACACCGCCGGTGAGGTCGGCGGTTTCTACTCCGGCTTCGGCACGGGACTGCTCGCCGCTGCCATCGTAAAGCTCATTCAGCACCGCCGCCTTGCGAAAAATCCCGAAAAATTAGCGGACTACGAGGCCGCGCAGAAGGACGAGCGCACGCTCTACATCTCGAATAAGGCTCGCGCCGTGACCTTCTTCATCACCGTCTACGCCGAGCTCGCCGCGGGACTCGCCGCGCTCTGGTTTCTCCCCGACCCCCTCGTCGGCAAGGTGCTCTGCTTTGCAGCCAGCACCCAGTGCTTCATCTTCGTCCTTGTCTATTGGTATTATAGCAAAAAGTATTGACCGTCACAGCGCACAAGTTTCACTCCCGCTTTTTGTGCGCTTTGCGGAGTAAAATTCTTAAAAAAGTATTAAACGGAAGCACGGCGCTTGTCAACGCCGTGCTTTTGTGGTATTCTGTAGCGATGGTAGAATGGAAAAATTTGCTCTGCCCGTGTTCTCTCCCGAAATTTCGGTCAAAGGAGATCGCTCATGAAGCTCGACCATCGCCGCACCGTTCTGGTCGGCCTTGCCTTTTTGTCCGTCTGCGCATTCTGGCAGATGTACGACAGCATCGTCCCCAAGCTCCTCACGGAGACCTTCCATCTCAACGAAACGCTCTCCGGCGCGATCATGGCGCTCGACAATATCTTTGCGCTTTTCCTGCTGCCCTTCTTCGGCGCGCTCTCCGACCGCACCGAAACAAGGATCGGGCGGCGAATGCCCTTTATCCTCGCGGGAACGGTCTGCGCCGCTGTACTGATGAATCTCCTCCCCCTGCTCGACAACCGCTATGCCGCCGTGCCCTCGACCGGCACGCTCCTTGCCTTTGTCGTGCTGCTGGGGCTTCTCCTCATCGTGATGGGCTCGTACCGCTCGCCCGCCGTCGCCCTGATGCCCGATGTCACGCCCAATCCGCTGCGCTCGCGCGCGAACGCCATCATCAACCTCATGGGCGCAGTCGGCGGCATTCTCTACCTCGCCGTCGCGGCGCTGCTCTATCCGAACGAAAAGGTCGCGGGGCTCGCCCATGTGAACTATCAGCCGCTCTTCCTCGTCGTCTCCGCGCTCATGCTCGTGAGCGTCGCCGTGCTCGCCCTCACCGTGCGCGAGCCGAAACTCGCCGCCGAGACCCGCGCGCTCGAGGAGCAGCACCCCGAGTGGGATCTCTCGGAGGACGACGGCAGCGGCGGCGCGGTGCTCCCGCGCCCCGTCAAGCGCAGCCTCGGCTTCCTGCTCGTCTCCATCGCGCTCTGGTACATCGGCTATAACGGCGTCACCACCTGGTGGACGACCTATGTCTCCGCCGTCATGGGGCAGGGGCTTGGCGGCGCGTCTACCTGCCTGCTGATCGCCACGGGCGGCGCGGTCGTCTCCTACATTCCCATCGGCTCGCTCGCCGCGCGCATCGGCCGCAAAAAGACGATCCTCGCCGGCTGCGCGATCCTTGCCGCGATGTTCCTCGCCTTCCACTTCTTCACCGCCCGCTCCACCGCGATCGGGCCGGCGATGTATCTCTGCTTTGCCCTCGTCGGCTTTGCCTGGGCGGCGATCAATGTCAACAGCCTCCCCATGGTGCTTGAAATGTGCCGCGGCAGCGACATCGGCCGCTTCACCGGCTATTACTACACCTTCTCCATGGCGGCGCAGGTCGTCACGCCCGTGCTCGCCGGTTTCCTCATGCGCGCTGTCAGCTACCGCGCGCTCTTCCCCTACGCGGCGCTTTTCGTCGCCGCCTCGTTCGTCACGATGTGCTTCGTCCGCCACGGCGATGTCAAGGCCGAGGGCAAGACCGGTCTTGCCGCCTTTGAGGCGATGGACGATTGACTTTTTTCGATAACGATTCGTATTTTTCGCCATTTTCTCTACGATTTGTTATTTATTCGCCGTTCCTATCAAATCAGAAAGAAGGACCATCTATGACTGCCGCACCGAAAAAGCGCTGGGGCGACCGCAAGGACGCCCGCCGCGTCCGCGATCTGGACGGGCTCCACGCGATCTTCCCCCACCTGATGAACCACCGCACCGACGCCGAGGTCTATCTCAACATGGAGTTCGATGTCACCGAAACGCTGCGCTACCTCGCCGAGAAAAACGAGGGCGAGGAGGAGTACCGCGCGACGCTCTTCCACTGCATTCTCATGGCGGTCGCCAAGACCGTCTACCTCCGCCCCGACCTCAACCGCTTCATCTCCGGCCGCCACTACTTCCAGCGCGACGAGATCACGCTCGGCTTCGTGGCAAAAAAGCGCTTTGAGGACCACAGCGAGGAATCCCTCATGGTCATTCCCGCGCCCGAGGACTGGACGCTCACCGCCGTCACGCACCGCGTCGTCGGCAAGGTGCATAAAGCCCGCACCGAGAAAAACGCCGGTGTCAACGGCGCGATGGACATTCTCAAGCACCTGCCCCGCTTCCTGCTGATGTTCGTCGTCTGGTTCATCAAGACGCTCGACTTCTACGGCGTGGTGCCGGACGCGCTGCGGCAGGACGATCCGAATTTCGCCACCGTTTTCCTCACAAACCTCGGCTCCATTCGCTGCCCCAGCGTCTATCATCATCTCAACAACTACGGCTCGAATTCCATCATGGCGGCGATCGGCACGCTGCGCAAGTCGGAAAAGTTCGCGCCCGACGGCACGCGCGAGGTGCGCGATGTCGTGGACATCGGCTTCACCATCGACGAGCGCATTGCCGACGGCTTCTATTTCGCCCGCTCGCTCAAGATCGTACAACATCTGCTCGCGCACCCCGAGCTGCTCGAGCGCCCATTAAAGGAGGAGATCCAATATGACTGAGATCACAGCAAAAATGCCCTGGGCCGGTCACACCGGCGATGTTCCCCTGCATCTGGACTATTTCGACGGCTCGATGTTCGAGGCGCTCGAGCTGATTGCGCAGAAGTACCCCCGCAATGTCGCCTTTGACTTCATGGGTCGCTCCACGACCTATCACCGCATGATCGAGGAGATCAAAAAGTGCGCCCGCTCCCTCAAGACCATCGGCGTGCGCGCGGGCGACCGTGTCACCATCGCCATGCCCAACTGCCCGCAGGCCATCTTCATGTTCTACGCCGTCAACCTCGTCGGCGGCATCGCCAACATGATCCACCCCCTCTCGGCGGAAAAGGAGATCGAGTTCTACCTCAACGAGTCCGAGAGCGTCACCGCCATCACGCTCGACCAGTTCTACAATAAGTTTGAGAATGTCCGTCAGAACACCAAGGTCGTCAACATCATCATCGCGAGCGTCAAGGACGAGCTGAGTAAGCCCGTGCGCGCGGGCTATATGCTCACCGAGGGCCGCAAGATCGCGAAGATCCCCAAGGACGCGCCCGTCATTCGCTGGCGCGAATTTATGAACATGGGCCGCGCCTGCTTCTGGAACTACTCCGTCAAGCGCACGGGCGACGATCCCGCCGTCATTCTCTACTCCGGCGGCACGACCGGCACCACCAAGGGCATCGTCCTCACGAACAAGAATTTCAACGCCCTCGGCCAGCAGGTCATCGCGGCGAACCCGATGTTCAATGTCGGCGACAAGATGCTCGCCGCCATGCCGCTCTTCCACGGCTTTGGCCTGGGCGTATGTATCCACACGATGCTCTCGCAGGGCGGACGGTGCATTCTCGTCCCGCGCTTCACCGCCAAGAGCTACGCCAAGCTCATCACCAAGTATCACTGCAACTTCATCGCCGGCGTCCCCACGCTCTACGAGGCGCTGCTGCGCCTGCCGAGCATGGACGGCGCGGACCTCAGCTCCCTCAAGGGCGTTTTCTCCGGCGGCGACAGTCTTTCGATCGAGCTGAAGAAAAAGCTGGATAAATTCCTCTATGCCCACGGCGCGAGCATTCAGGTGCGCGAGGGCTACGGCACCACCGAGACCGTCACCGCCTGCTGCCTGACCCCGCCGCACATGTTCAAGGAGGGCAGCATCGGCGTGCCCTTCCCCGATACCTACATCAAAATCGTCGAGCCCGGCACCGACCGCGAGCTCCCCTATGGCGAGGAGGGCGAGGTGCTGCTCGCCGGTCCCACCGTGATGAAGGAGTACATGAAGCACCCCGACGAGACCGCGCAGACGCTCCGCACCCATGCCGACGGCCTCACCTGGGTCTACACCGGCGACCTCGGCACGATGGACATGGAAGGCTTCGTCTACTTCCGCGGCCGCGCCAAGCGCATGATCGTCTCGTCCGGCTACAACATCTACCCCGGCCAGATCGAGAATATTCTTGACGCGAGCGAGCTGGTGCAGATGAGCTGCGTCATCGGCGTGCCCGACGCCTACCGTATGCAGAAGGTCAAGGCCTTTGTCAAGCTCGCTGCCGATGTCCCCGCGAGCGACGAAACGCGCGAGACGCTTCTCGCCTACTGCCGCAAGAATATCGCGAAGTACGCCATGCCCTGCGACATCGAGTTCCGCGAGGATCTGCCCAAGACGCTCGTCGGCAAGGTCGCCTACCGCGTTCTCGAAGAGGAGGAGCAGGCCAGGCGCGAAGCCGCCGAAGCTGCCGAGAGTGCGGAAGCGGTCGCCGCGGTGAGCGAAAACTGAATCGAGCGGCGGGAGCAGCCAAAAGCTGCTCCCGCCGTTTTTTCGCGCCCCTTCGCGGGGAAAATACTTGTTATTCCGGTTTTCTTTGTGCTATACTGTTGGAAGTTATTTTACTTTTCGGAGGTCACATCATGAGCTACGCCGACCGCGTTTTCCGCCAAAACTGCGAGGAGATCCTGCAAAGCGGCGTCTGGGACACCGACCTTGCCGTCCGCCCGCGCTGGGAGGACGGGACGAGCGCCCACACCGTCAAACGGTTCGGCATCGTCAACCGCTACGACCTGCGCGAGGAGTTCCCCATTCTCACGCTCCGCCGCACCTACTGGAAGAGCGCGGTGGACGAGCTTCTTTGGATCTGGCAGAAAAAGAGCAACAATGTCCACGACCTCTCCAGCCACATCTGGGACGCGTGGGCGGACGAGAACGGCTCGATCGGCAAGGCCTACGGCTATCAGCTCGGCGTGAAGCACCGCTATCCCGAGGGCGACATGGATCAGGTCGACCGCGTGCTCTATGATTTGAAGCACACGCCCGCCTCCCGCCGCATCATGACGAATCTCTACAATTTCGCGGATCTGCACGAAATGGCGCTCTATCCCTGCGCGTATTCGATGACCTTCAATGTCTCGGGCCGCACGCTCAACGCCATTTTGAACCAGCGCAGTCAGGATATGCTCACGGCGAACAATTGGAATGTCGTGCAGTACGCCGTGCTCGTCCACATGATGGCGCAGGTCAGCGGCCTCGAGGCCGGTGAGCTTGTCCATGTCATCGCGGACGCGCACATCTACGACCGCCACATTCCCATCGTCGAGCAGATGCTATCCGAGCCGGAGCGCCCCGCTCCGCGCTTTTCGCTCGATACGGGCGTCAAGGATTTCTACGCCTTCACGCGCGAGAGCTTCTCGCTCGAGGGCTACGAGCCCTCGCCCTTTGAAGCCAAGATCCCCGTTGCCGTTTGAGGAGGAAGGACTATGGACGCCATCGTATGCGTGGACCGGAGCTGGGCCATCGGCAAGGAAAACGCCCTGCTCTTCCACATCTCCGCCGACCTAAAGCGCTTCAAGGCGCTCACCACGGGCAAGACCGTCCTCATGGGAAAAAATACGCTCCTCTCCCTCCCCGGCGCGAAGCCCCTGCCGAACCGGCGCAACATCGTTGTCAGCTCCACCCTCGCGCCGCGCGAGGGCATCGAGCTTGCCCGCAGCGCGGACGAAGCCCTCGCCCTTGCGGGGGAGGACGCCGTGCTCATGGGCGGCGCGCAGCTCTACCGCGCGCTGCTGCCCCACTGCGCGCGCGTGCGCGTCACGCAGGTCGATGCCGTTGCCGACGGCGCGGACGCCTTCTTCCCCGACCTCGACGCCTCTCCCGACTGGCGCGCGGAGAGCGTCGGCGACTGGCAGGAGGAGAACGGCCTGCGCTTCCGCTATGTCGACTATGTCCGCGCGCTATGACCGAGCTTTCCACCGATGTGCGCTTCGTCAAGGGGATCGGCGAGGCGCGGGCAAAGAGCCTCAATAAGCTCGGCGTCACCGACCTCAAAAGCCTTCTCGCCTACTTCCCCCGCGCCTATGAGGACCGCCGCGCCGTGCGGCGCATCGCGCAGCTCGTCCCCGGCGAGCGCGCCTGCGTGACGGCGATCGTCGCCGCCGCGCCGCAGCACTCCCGTATCCGCAAAGGGCTGGAGCTTGTCAAGCTCCGCGTCGCGGACGAGAGCGGGCTGCTCGATCTCACCTACTTTAACCAGTCCTACCTCAAGACCACCTTCCGCACGGGCGAGAGCTACACCTTCTTCGGTCTGGTCGAGGGCACACCGCAGCGGCCGCGCATGACCAACCCCGTCTTTGAGCGCGAGGGGCTGCACAGCGCCACGGGGCGCATCGTGCCCGTCTATCCGCTCACCGCCGGCATCGGTCAGCCGCTGCTCCGCCGCGCTGTCCGACAGGGACTCGACGAGGGCGCAGCGCTCCTGCCCGACCTTCTCCCCGCGGAGCTGCGCGCGCAATACGACCTCTGCCCCACGCGCGAGGCATACGAGCATATCCACTTTCCGCCGGACGACGATGCCCTCGCCGTCGCGCGCCGCCGCCTCGCCTTCGAGGAGCTTTATCTTCTCACGCTCGGACTGCGTCTGCTGCGCTCGCGCCGCACGAGCGAGCGCGGACGGACCTGCGCGCGCGTCGATATGGCGCCCTTCTATTCCGCCCTGCCCTTCACGCTCACGCGCGCGCAGCAGCGCGCCGTGGACGAAATTTTGCGCGACCTTTCGGGAGAGCGGCCGATGAACCGCCTTGTGCAGGGCGATGTCGGCAGCGGCAAAACGATGGTCGCGGCTGCTGCCATCTACGCCGCGGCGAAAAACGGCCTCCAGTGCGCACTGATGGCCCCCACGGAGATTCTCGCCGAGCAGCATTTCCGCACCCTCGCCCCGCTGCTTGAAAGTCTCGGTCTGTGCTGCGCGCTCCTGACCGCCTCGGTCGGCGCGAAGGCGCGTCGCGCGCTGCTCGCGCTGCTCGCCGCGGGCGAGATCGACCTTGTCATCGGCACGCACGCCCTGCTCTCGCCCGATGTTGCCTACCGCGACCTCGGTCTCGTCGTCACCGACGAGCAGCACCGCTTCGGCGTCGATCAGCGCGCCGCGCTCGGCGCGAAGGGCGGGCACCCGCACCTGCTCGTCATGTCCGCAACGCCGATCCCGCGCACCCTCGCGCTCGTGATCTACGGCGACCTCGACGCTTCGGTCATCGACGAGCTCCCCCCCGGGCGGCAGACCGTCGAGACCTTCGCCGTCCCCTCGAGCTATCACCCGCGCATCTACGCCTTCCTCGAAAAGCTCCTCGCCGAAGGGCGGCAGGCGTATATCGTCTGCCCGATGGTCGAGGAGAATGGCGAGCTGCCCGACGAGCGCAAGGCCGTCACCGCCTACGCCGAGGCGCTGCAAAAGGACGCCTTCCCCGCCCGCACTGTCCGTTTCCTGCACGGCAAGATGAAGCCGAAGGAAAAGGACGCCGTCATGCGTGCTTTCGCCGCGGGCGAGATCGACATTCTCGTCGCCACCACCGTCATCGAGGTCGGCGTCGATGTCCCCAACGCCGCGGTCATGCTCATCGAAAACGCCGAGTGCTTCGGCCTCTCGCAGCTCCATCAGCTCCGCGGCCGCGTGGGGCGCGGCGCGTGGAAGTCCTACTGCATTCTCGTCTCCGACAACTGCGGCGAGGATAACCGCGCGCGGCTCGCCGCGATGTGCCGCACCTCGAGCGGCTTCGATCTCGCGGAAGAGGATCTTCGTCTGCGCGGCCCCGGCGATTTCTTCGGCGCGCGCCAGCACGGACTGCCGACGCTCCGCGTCGCCGACCTCGCCGCCGATCTCCCGCTCCTGCGCGCCGCGCAGGACGCCGCCGATGCCCTCCTCGCCCTCGACCCCGACCTCTCGCACCACGCCGCGCTGCGCAGCCGCGTGCGCGAGCTCTTTGATCTCCACGCCGAAGCCTTGAATTAGGAAGTGAACCTATGCAGCAAGCCATCAATATGTTCCGCAGCTATCTCCTCCGCTTTTTCTTCCGCCTTGTCGTCTTTCTCGTCGCCCTCTCGGGCTACTTCCGCGACAAGTCCGCGCTCGACTTCACGCAGAATGACCGCCTGCTCGCGCCGGTCAATCTCCTCTGGGGCATTCTGCTCATCTCCTTCGCGCTGCAGCTCTCGCCGCACTCGCGCGTCTCGCGCGGCTGCCTCAAGCAGTTCCCGCAGTTCGAGCAGCGCGTCGAGGCCGTTGTGGACGATTTTTTCCTCCGCACCAAGCTCAAGCGCCTCGACCTCGGCGCGACCCGCGTCGCCATCGTCTGGACCGTTCCGAACCTCCTCTTCGCCTATCTCTTCTACCGCCGCGTGCTCGGCGTGCCGGAGATGCTCCTCCTCACCGCCTTCTACTACCTCTGTGATGTGATCTGCATCGTGTTCTACTGCCCCTTCCAGCGCCTTTTCATGAAGAATAAATGCTGCGTCACCTGCCGCATCTTCGCCTGGGGCACCATCATGACCGTCACGCCGCTCATCTTCGTCCCGCACTTCTACTCCTGGAGTCTCGTTGCCCTCGCCCTCGTCTGCACCGTTATCTGGGAGGTCACCTATCGCCGCCACCCCGAGCGCTTCTGCGAGGAGACGAACGCCTTCCTCACCTGCGCCGCCTGCACCGATCACCTCTGCGTCGTCAAGCGCGCGCTCGAGCACGAGGGCGCTCTGCGCTGAGCGCACCCGCGACATAAAAATAAGGAAACGCCTGCCGCGCTCACGGCAGGCGTTTCCTCTGTTCTCAGCCCAAAATGCGCTCGTAAAAGCGGCAGGCATTCACCAGATCCTCCTCGTTCGGGCGACCCTTGGCGATGCCGCCGATGAGCTTGAACGGCCCGAAGGTGTCGTAGCCGGGGCAGCCGAACTCCCCGAGGATCTCCGCGCCCTTTCCGTCGATCGCCTTGCGTATGGCGTCGGTGTAGCCCTTCTTCTCCGCACCGCAGGTGTAAAGGAAAAAGACCTTCTTCCCCTGCGGCAGAGCCTCCTGCGCGGCACGCAGCACGCTCTTGTGGAGTTTGGAGTAATAGATGCCCGAGGCGAAGCCGACGGCATCGTATGCGCTCAGATCCACCGCCGCCGTCTGCGCGGCGTCGATCAGGGTCAGACCGTCGAAGTGCCGCGCGAGCTCGTCGAGCAGCTTTTTGGTGTTGCCGTGGTGCTTGGAATAGTATACGACTGCTGTTTTCATCATCGCTTCTCCTTGTCTTTTTATGGTACATATAGTATACTATATACGAAAAGCAGGTGCAAGCACGCAGAAAATATGTACCTGGTATGATCCACGATACCGGAGGGCAGCATGAAAACGGACATGAGCGCAGAGGAATATTTGCAGCGGATCCTGACCACCGAGGTGCGGGACGACTGTCCCATGCGCCGGACGCTTGAGCTTTTGAGCGGAAAGTGGCGGACGCACATCATCTACGCGCTTTGCCGAAAGCCCGTCTGCCGCTTCGGGGAGCTGAAAAAGGCGGTGCCGCGCATCACAAACACCATGCTGACCGCCACGCTGCGCGATCTGGAGCGGCTGGGCATCGTCCATCGGGAGCAGTTCAATGAGATCCCTCCTCATGTGGAATACTCCCTGACGGAGAAGGGGCGCGCGCTGCTGCCGGTATTTCTGGAGCTGGCGCGATGGGGCGAGAGCTTTTTGGACGAGGAATGAAAAATGCAGGGCGGCATGAGCCGCCCTGCCGTATTTTTTCAGAGCCTCGTGATGACGGGAATGACCATCGGGCTGCGCTTGGTATTTTTGAACAGGTAGTTGCTCACGCCCGACTTGATCGCACCCTTGAGCTCGCCCATGTCGCGGCTGCGGCGGCCGAGCACGCCCTCGGCGGCGGTCATGACCACCGTCTTGAGCTCGTTCATCAGCTCCTCCGACTCCTTCACATAGATAAAGCCGCGGGTGATGATCTCGGGCTCGGCGAGCATATAGCCGTCGTGCGCGGAGACGGGCAGCACGACGACGACCATGCCGTCCTCGGCCAAGTGCTTGCGGTCGCGCAGCACCACCGCGCCGACATCGCCCACGCCGCTGCCGTCCACGAACACCTCGCCCGAGGGCGCGCAGGCCGCGTGGAGCTTCATCGTGCGCGCGGTGATCTCCACCGCGTCGCCGTTTTCGCAGATGGCGATGTTCTTGCGATCCATGCCCATCGACATCGCAAGGTCCTTATGGAGCTGGAGCATACGCTGCTCACCGTGAACAGGGATAAAATACTTGGGCTTGGTGAGCGCGTGAATGATCTTCAGCTCCTCCTGACAGGCGTGGCCGGAGACATGGAGCATATCCGCGCGGTCGTAGATCACATCGACGCCCTTGCGGAAAAGCTCGTTGATGACGCGCGAGACGGTGTTCTCATTGCCGGGAATGGCGGAAGCGGAGATGATGACGCGGTCGCCGGGGCCGACCTCGATCTGCTTGTGCTGCGAGAACGCCATGCGGTGCAGGGCGCTCATCTCCTCGCCCTGCGAGCCGGTGGTGACGATGACCTGCTTATCCAGCGGCAGCGCCTTGATCTTGTTGATGTCGGTCACGGTGTTCTTCGGCAGCTTCATGTAGCCGAGATCGACGGCGACCTTGGTGACATTCTCCATGCTGCGCCCCGTGACGGCGACCTTGCGTCCGACCGCCGCTGCCGCGTCGATGACCTGCTGAATTCGGTGGACATTGGAGGCAAAGGTCGTGACGATGATGCGCTGCTTGCAGCCGGCGAAGAGACGGTCGAAGGTCTTTCCGACCATGCGCTCGCTCATCGTGTAGCCCGCGCGCTCAACATTCGTGGAGTCCGCGAGCAGCGCGAGCACGCCCTGCTTGCCGAGCTCGCCGAGGCGCGCGAGGTCGATGACCTCTCCGTCGATGGGCGTGGAGTCGATCTTGAAGTCGCCCGTGTGGACGACCGTGCCGAGACCGGTGTGGATCGCGAAGGCGACGGAGTCCGCGATGGAGTGGTTCACATGAATGAACTCCACGCTGAACTTACCTGCCTTGACCGTCATGCCGCTCTCGACCGTGACGATCTTGGTGGACTTCAAAAGTCCGTGCTCCTCGAGCTTGAGGCGGATCAGCCCCGCCGTCAGGCGCGTGCAGTAGATGGGCATATTGACCTGCTTCAATACATAGGGGATCGCGCCGATGTGGTCCTCATGCCCGTGGGTGATGAAAAGACCGCGAATGCGGTTTTTGTGCTTGGCAAGATAGGTGACATCGGGGATCACGAGGTCGATGCCGTACATATCGTCCCCGGGGAACGCCATGCCGCAATCCACCACGATGATCTCACCGCCGTATTCGTAAACGGTCATATTCTTGCCGATCTCATTGAGTCCGCCGAGCGGAATGATCTTCAGATTTTCTGCCAAATTGGTTTCACTCCTTATGAAAATTACAAAATGCTTCGGAGCGTCGGCCCATAGACGGCAAAAAAGCCGCACGCAAACAGCGGCGTCCGTGCTGCGCGCTCCGCCCTGTTCCGCGGAGCGCTCACACCAGCGGCGCCCTGTTTCATCTCTATTCTCTATGGACTTTTGCTCTATTCAAACCGCGCAAGGTGGCGGTTCAATACACTCATGTCTTATTAGTATACCACCATTTTTTGAAAATGTACACACTTTTTTGTAAACTCCTTTCCGCATGTTGAGAGTATCATTAAATGCAGAAGAAACCGTTACGGTTTTTCCTGCATTATTTTTTATCCGAAGGCAGGCGGAAGGAGGTTAAAACATTGAACGGATACAGTTAT
>CAYWAS010000006.1:0-52185 GCA_964455915.1 uncultured Oscillibacter sp.
CGAGAACACCCATGAAGCCATTGTAGATAAGGAAACATGGGAGCTTGCTCAAAAGTTACGCAAGACACCACGGCGGCATGATACGCTGGGTGAAGCCAATCCCTTGACAGGACTGCTATTCTGTGCGGATTGCGGTGCTACCACAAGAAGATCGCTGAGGGAAAGCCCTGCAATGTTGCAAAAACTCATTTGGCTAAGAAACTGATTCGCGTGATCTACACGCCGGAGACAACAGCAACCAGATTCGATTTAGAAAAGCTACGCTGATTTCCGGATGAGTATATGACATTTCTGAACCTCAAGTTGTAATTTGAACGATTTGGGGGCGTAGTTTTTACGTCCTTTTGCCCCTCCTTAAAATTATGCTTGACTTTCCATAGTTGCTTGTAGCGACGCAAATTTTGAGCCGTCTGAACAGGCATTATCGCCGCTCGGACAGTTCCGCAAGACGGCGGGCGCGCTCCTCGTCCTCCTGTGTGAAGGAGTAGAGCCCGCCCGCCTCCAGCTCTTTTGCGATGCCCCACGCCAGCTTGAAGCCGGCGAGGAAGCTCGACAGCTTCGCTTCTTCCAGCAGTGCGTTCTGCGCGGTATTGTCAGCCGACCGCCCTGCTTCGGCGGGCGGCTGATAGTTGACGCGGATATGAAGAACTTTTTTACCGCAGCAGCCAACGCTCTCCGTTGGGCATGACGCGGATGTCGCCGGGAAATTTGTCTAAAATTCTTCCGTCTTTTACCGCGCGCACAACGGTTTCTTCCCAGTAGCTTTCGTCATTCTCCTGCCACTCGGTAAAATAGAACTTATCGCCATCGCGGAAGTTCAAGCTCTCGTGTTGACTGATGGAGAAACACACCTGCTCCGGCCAGATGATCTCAACGATGCCGTCATTTGGCTGGCGCGTGAGCGTTAGAGGGCCGGTTTTCAGCATCAGGTTGTAGCAGTCCGCGACCGAAGAGAGCGGAAGGGCGGCGATCTCCCGCGTTTCCTCCTGCAAGGAAAATCTGAGAATACGAATTTCCGATCTCTTGAAGTTCACGACCAGCAGCACGACACCGCCCATGTCGTAAACGGGATAGCCGAAATACTGCCCGCTCACCGGCGGTACAGGCTGATAGACAGTGCCGTCCGGATAATGCACCAGCCAAAGACGGTTGCATTGAATTTTGTGTCCGTCTCGATACAGCTCCTCCGCTTCATAAAGGTCGCCGTGGACATGGTCCATGGTATAGTACCATTCATTCGTACCCTGCAAGGGCTCCAGATTGGTAATGCCGTTTAAGTCAATGATTTTCACGGAGTTCTCCTTTTCAAATATTCAGCCACAGACGCAGCAGACCGAGAACCGGAAAACGCGCCGGATAAAATGCGTAGTTGAGCCACTTGTGCTGCAGCCCCCGCTGCCCATTGCAGGTCAGTGTGAAGGCAATGCCGTTCCGCCTTTTTCTGCGCTGTGAAGTTATTCGCCAAGCAGTCGATAGAGCATCGTGACGATCTGGCCGCGGGTGCAGGTGTCGCTCGGCATGAGCTTGTCGTCTGCGCCCTGAATGATGTTCGCGCCGAGCGCCCAGTTGAAAGCGGAGAGGGCGTAGCCCGGGACCTCCGAAGCGTCGGCGAAGCCGCCGACGAGCTCTTGCAGCGTCACAAAGTCCATGCCATTGGCAGCCTCGTAGCGGTAGAGCATCGTGACGATCTGCGCTCTCGTGCAATCGTCGTTCGGCATGAGCTTGCCGTCCGCGCCCTGAATGATGCCCGCGCCGACTGCCCACTGGAAGGCGGGGACGGCGTACTCGGGGATATCCAGCGCGTCGCTGTAGCTGAGGATATTCGTGTCCGCACCGATGCTCACATCGACGCCGTTCGCCACGGCGCAGCGATAGAGGAAGGTCACGATCTGGGCGCGGGTGCAGCCAAGGTCGGGGCCGAACTTGCCGCCGCCGATGCCGTCGGTGATGTTCTGCGCGACCGCCCAGTTGACCGCCGCTGCGTAGTAGGCGTCGGGCGCAACATCGGTGAAGCTCGGCGCTTGGTCATTGTAGACGAGCACATAGCGGGAAAGATGCTCGGTCTCAAAGACAAAGCACTTTTTCTCGGCGTCGTAGTAGCCGCCCTTGTTTTCGATCGTGCCGTCATCGCGGATAAACCAGACCGTGAGCTTCGAGGTGTCCTCGCCCGTCTTCGGCGTGTAGGGGACGCTGATCGTCAGCGTGCCGCCGTTGAAGGTGGACTGTTTCTCCGCGCCGACGAAGAGGTCAACATCGACTACGACGGCGACCGCCGTCTGCGCGCCGATGGCGGTTTTCTGCTCGGCAGTCAACTGCGCGGCGGGGACATTCTGGACGGCGACGGTCACATCGGCGCTGCCGCTGACGCTCTCGAGCGCGGTCTCGTCGAGGGTCACGCTGCCCGCGGGGAGCGCGACGGTGAGCCCCGTTCCCTCCGCCTTGTTGGTGGTCTCAACGACATGGGCGGGAACCTGAACGCTCTCGACATTCTTTAGGCCGGAGACATCGACCGTGACCGTGCCGGAGCCGTGCTGCGCGACCTCTTCGATCTGCTTGTCGCTGATCTCGACCGTGGCAGTGCCGGTCTGGGTGACTTCCGCCTTGACGCTCACGCTGCTGCTCTCGGAGGTGACAGGCACCGTCACCGTGGTCGAGGAAGAAGTCGAGCCGGAGCTCGAGCCGCCGCCGCTCGGCGCGGAGACGCGGTAGAGGGTGATGCTGCCGCTCAGGGTGTTGTATTTGGTGCTGTCCGTGGGAGTGAATATCCACTTGTAGGCAGTGTTTGCCGCGACCTCGGTATCATCGCCCAGCTCCCACGCGATGGTGCCGGCGGGCGTGATGCTGCCGACAGCGAGCGCCGCGTCCGCGAGCTTCTTGCCCGCCGTCGTGATGGCGGTGTAGGTCGGCGCGCCGGTGGGGGTGGCCTTGAGGACGGTCAAATGGACCACGCCGCTGGCGTCTGGGCTATCGCTGTTGTTGCCGGTGATCCTAAAGTCCCACGATGCTACCATCAGCCCCACAGAGGTTGCCTTAAATTCGGAATTGTTCCACGAGAAGGTCCCCGAGACGCTTGCTCCGGTGAGCGCGTCGGTCATGGTGCCGGAGAGCGTGATGGCCGAGAGCTTCTCGCCGTAGGTCAGGCTGGTCCTGCTCAGGGTGGGCACGCCATTCAGGGGCGTTCCTTCGATGAAATTGGGGGAAATCTGCAAATCGATGGGTTCGTAGTTGTCGCTCGTGACTGTGATGGTGAGTTTGCCTGTGTTGCCGATGACCTGTGCGGTACTCTTGATGGGCAGCGTCAGCGTGCTGCCGTTGATCGTCGCACTGCCGCTGTCATAAAAATCAGAGAGGAGCGTGCTGGACTCAATGGCGTAGCTGATCTGACCATAGCTGCAATTTTCCGGCAGACCGGGCAGAAAAGTCCCCAGGTCGTAGGTATAGCTGTGTGCCTTGCCCTTCTGCACATTGACCCCATAGTTGAAGGAGCCACCGGAGAAGCTGGCCTTGTTGATGGTGAAAGTCCAGCCCTCTGCTGTCAGGTCGGTGGCGGCGGTGTAGTTGTCGCCCTCGGCCACGCTGATCTTGACGGTGTAGGCCCCGGCATTGGTGGGCGTGATGGCGCTGTCGCCCTTGAAGTATTTCACCGTGACAGCGCCCATGCCGTTTTTGTTACCGGTGACCTTGGCGGACTTGGCACTGCCGTCATAGGTCACGGTGAGGTTGTCTGCGGTGAAGTCCGCCGCCGTGGGCGTTGCCTTGCCGATGGCGACGGTGAGCGTGCCGGCCGGCTGCGTATCAGAGCCGACGCTTTCATAGTTCGTGCCGCCCTTGATGTACCAGTAGACCGTGTAAGTCCCCGCGTTCCGGCCATCTTTGACAGTATCGCCCCATTCCATCACGCCGTTCCTTTTCATGCCGTACAGGAATTTGGGGGCGTTGCTGCCGGTAGTCGTCACATTGCTCATGAAGCTGCCTGCGTTGACGAGCTCCTGATCAGAGTTCTCATAGGTCAGACCGGTCTTTGCCGTGGGCGCAGTGTAGTGTGTCCCCTCGGTCAGCGGGGCCTTGCTGACGGTAAACTCAATATTCTCCGAAAGCGAATAGCCGTCCACCGTGACGATGCACATGATGTTATACTTATTACCATCCGCGTTTGGCGCGAGATCATTGAGCGTGATGCTCGCGCCCGTCTGGCTAAGGTCTGTGGCGTTGCCCGCGTTCACCCATTTATAGGTCGGCGTGGCGGTCACGCTATCGGCAAGGGAAGCCGTGGCGGTCAGGACGACATTCTCGCCGTAGGCGAAGTTCGTCTTGTTGCCTTCGGTCGAAACGCTCACGCTCTTGATGGGAATGGTCTTCACGGAGACATTGGAAAGGCTGGGCAAATCCAAGTCCGCAGCGGTGAGCCATTTCGTCGTATAATAGGCGCAACCGGTGCCGAGGAAGTTTTTACCCTTGATCGTCTCTCCTGTGCCGACCGACAGCGCGGCGAAGGTGCCGCTGTTGAGGGTGGCCGTGCCGCTGGTGATGGAAAGCAAAGTGAATTTCGCGTCGGCGTTGACCACAACATTGCCGCTGTTGACGCTCACTTCTCCCAGTGTGACGGCGCTGTCCACCGTCAGCGTGCCGTTCACCGCGACGGGGACACTCAGTTCGCCGTTTGTCGTGCCTGTCAGGGTCAGGCTCGCGCCGCTTGCGATGGTGAGTGTGACATTGGGGAATTCATTGCTGACGCTGATTCCTTTTTCTCCCAGGTCAAGGGTGAAGCTCTTGCCGGAGATCGTGGTGTTCGAGGTGAGGGAAGCTTGGCGCAGTAGCGTCACCGTCTTCCCGTTCGGTACATTTTCCAGCGCGCCGGCGATAGTTTCAAAATATTGCTTGCTATCGTCTGCCGCTGTGACGCTGGCTTCAAGCGCTTTGCCGCAGAAGTCGCACGAGCCGACAGATTTGTCCTCGTCGATGTGGCTGTCGCTGTAATGCTCGATGACCGTTACATTGCTTACTTCCCCCTGCGGCTCGGGAACTCCTTTGGTAGTGTCATTTTTGTCGGCAAACGCGCGGTCCTCTGCAAGATAAGTCTTCAGGTCGTTACCTGCTTTTAATGTCGCGAATGTGCCGCCGGAGAGGCGCGCCCTGCCGTTGCCCAAATTCACCGTTCCATTGAATGTGCCGCTGGTGATGTTGAGCGTGCTGCTACTTGCCGTGACATTGCTGTTGTATGTGCCGCCGTTGAGGGTCAGATAGCCGTTGGTCAGGCTCACCGCGCCGGTGATCTTGCCGCCGTTGGCATTGACTGTCACATTCCCGCCGGTGACCGTCAGGCCGCCGGTCAGGGTATGGCCATTGAGGTTGAGGGTGAGCTCGGTCAGCGCGTTCTCCACAGTGATGCTTCCGCCCGCATTGGACAGCAGGTTGATGGTGGCGGTTTTCTTGTCGATCTGCTTGCCGATGTCGTTCAGATCGGCGTAAGAGGTGGTTTGCCCATCTACGGTCACGCTTACAATGTTAGATGGATCAGAGCCCGGTTCCGCCGCCAGCGCCGCCGTGGACAGCAGCGCAAGGCAGGCTGCCAGAGCAAATAAGATGGATAGGAATGCTTTCTTCATGGGTAGTTCCTTTCTTTTTCCGCCGCTTCCGTCTCCCGTGGAAGCGCGCATGAGACAAAGGGAATTGCACGAGGCTATAGCCTCGTGCAAGGGAGTCCTCCCTTGCAATACTTCTTTATGTGACCTGACTTAAAATTTTCGAGAGATACCGCAGCCGCGCGTTCTGCCGGTCGCCCTGATTTTCGGCGTAGTGCATCTCGTCCACATTGAGCAGAATGCAGCCGCAGTGCCCCTTGATGGTCGGGAAGCAGATAATGTCGAGGTCGGTGTCGATCTCGTGGCTGTGGTCGATGATCTCCAGCGTCTGGCCGTAGAGCGCCGCGCGCTCGTAGCTCTTGAGCCACTTTTCGTCCATGTTGGGGAAGACGCTCGAAAAGCTCTTTCCGAGCAGCGCGGACAGCGTGGTCTTCTCTAACTTCGCGAGCGCCTCGTTGCCGTAGCGGAAGATCCAGTCCACGGCGTTTTGGCTCGCGTCCAGCACCATTTCGATGTCGCAGAACGCGATCGGCAGATCGTCAAAGCTCCGGAAACGGTCGTGGTATTCGGCCTCGGTGTGCGTCTCGCTCACGGCGGAAAGGCGCTCCAAAAGCTGCCTGCGCCGCTGGCGCAGCTCGTCTGTCAGCTCCTTTTTGCGCCGCTGCGCGAAGAAGAGCGATTCGCCGTTGTTGAGGTAAACGCGGTCGGAGATGCTGTGGATCGCGCGCACAGCCACGAGGTAGTTGCGGTGCGTGCGAATGAACTCGTCTCCCAGCATGGGCTCGAGCGTTTTGATGGGCAGGCGGGTCTTGCAGCGCGCGCCGGTAGAGAGGTGGAATTCCGCTGTGTTGTGGTCGACGAAAACATATTGGACCGAGCGGGTGTCCAGCGTCACGCGGCGATAATTCACGGTGATCGTGATCGGTTTGGGTTCCGGCAAGGTGGCACCTCCAGTTTCGCGAGTGCTCGCGGGCGTATTTTCAACAGTATATTATAACGGTTTTTTAACGAAAGCGCAATATGTATTTCAGCCCCGTTTTTTTGCAATTCAGAGCAAAATAAATTTTGCACCATGTAATTCAGATACAACTTTGCATTTCAGAGCGAACTTTTCCTCCTGCACCGCGTGTATCCCGCCATCTTCGCCGAGTGTTGATGAAAACGGAAAAATATGATAGAGTGAAGCAAAAGGCAAATTCAATTTGAAGAAGGGTGATCTACATGACGGAAAAAGAAAAAATGCTCGCGGGTGAGTGGTATGATGCAAATTACGACAAAGAATTATTGGAGATACGAGCAAAAGCGGAGCAGTATTGCCATGACTTTAACCATGCGCGCCCTCAGTCTGCCGAGCAAACAGAGAGCTTGAAAAAGCTTCTCGGCACAGAGCTCCCGCAAGGGGTAACTGTTTTGGCGCCGGTTTATTTTGACTACGGCAGCAACACGACATTCGGAGAATACACTGCCGTCAATCATAGCTGCTATTTTATGGACGGAGCGCCAATTACGATCGGCAGCCATGTGTTTATCGGTCCGTTTTCCGGCTTTTATACCGCAAACCATGCGATGGATCCTACCGATCGCAACAAAGGGCTTGAAAAAGCGCTGCCCATTCAAGTCGGCGATAACTGCTGGTTTGGCGCAAATGTATCCGTGATGCCCGGCGTTACAATAGGCAGCGGCTGCGTGATCGCCGCCGGAAGCGTTGTGACCAAGGATCTGCCCGACAATAGCCTGGCTGCCGGTGTTCCCGCAACGGTCAAAAGGAAAATCGAGCAGTAAAGTCCAATGGGCAAAACGCATAAACGGCAGCAAATAACTTAAAAGGGAGAAAAAATATGCAGGTCTTTGACCGCGTTTTGCGAAAATCGCTTTTCGTTTCCCTTTTCGGCTCTGCAGGTTTCGTCCGGCTGTGGAAGACGCTTTGGAGCGCCCTTTGGATCCGGTGACCGGCGATTCCTCTGACAAATCGTTTCCGGACAGGAGCGCAAAGGACGGAGTGATGCTTTATCCGCATCGGCCTGCTCATAGGAAACAGCCGCAACGACGACCTGCGGGAATTTGCGCGCAAGAATCATTTTTCCTACACGCCGATCTGCTTTGAAAAGCACACCAAGCTCGAGCGGGCGCTTGCCTCCGGCGAGGTGGACGCGATCCTGACCGGCTCGCTGCGCCAGCTCAACGCCGAAATTCTGACGGAACTGCTGTACCTGCGCGGCGCGCGGGAAAAATCCGCTCGGGCGGAACATTCCCATTATCGCCATGACGGCGAATGCCTTTGCCGAAGATGTGGCACACAGTCTGGACGCAGGCAAGGGAGTTTCACCGAAAAAACGGTGAAGGCTGCGAAAACGCGCAAAAAATAAGTCTCCCCTGAACGGAGAGACTTTAGCAGAAGAAAATAAGTGAGAACACAACAAGGAACGCAAGTGAGGTGGCGATCGTGATAAGAGATGTTTTTGTCATGTGCATCACACTCCTTGTAATTATTATACTCCCGACTTGGAAAAAGTCAACGGAAAAGAGGCGATCTTATGCCAGATGCGTCCATTGTAGTCAAGGCAACAGATTTTCTGCTGCGACGAAACCCTCGACCGACTGCGCTGCATCTTGCGGGCAAGTGAGCGTCTATGCGCCGGACCGAACAGGGGAGGGGGCTTGTTCCAATGGAAAATTTATCGTATAATAGCAATGAAAATGCCTGTGGACGCCATCGTCAATGCCGCGAACGGAGCACTTTTAGGCGGCGTGGACGGCTGTGCCTGCGCCCTGAACCGCGGTGCGATTTTGCGCCACAGAAAAAGGAGGAACGACCATGCTGAAATTCATCTGCTATCCCAAGTGCTCGACCTGCCAGAAGGCGCGCAAGTGGCTGGACGAGAACAACATCGAATACGAATTTCGTGACATCAAGACCGAGAATCCCACCGCGGAGGAGCTCGCCGCGTGGTACGCTCTGAGCGGTCTGACCCTGCGGAAATTCTTCAACACGAGCGGGCTTCTCTATAAGTCCATGGAGCTGAAAACGAAGCTGCCGACCATGACGGACGAGGAAATGCTCGCGCTCCTCGCCACGGACGGAATGCTGGTGAAGCGCCCCCTCGCCATCGGCGACGATTTTGTGCTGCCGGGCTTCAAAGAGGCCGAGTGGGAGGCGAAGCTCAAGTGAAAAAGTGCCGCATCACGGTGATGAAGGTCGCGCGGTACGACGACCTCATCGAGAAATATGAAAACCCCATCGAGCACGCCTGCGATATGAAAGAGGGGCAGGCGTTCGTTGCCAACGGCTGGGAGCGGCCGGAGGGCTTCTGCCCGAGCGCGTGGGAGAGCATGTCTCCTTTCGTGCTGGCGCTGTCCCACGGCGGCGGGGATTTCTATGACGGCTGGATGAAGAACAAAAAATCCGCCATGCTCTCCTGCAACGACGGCTTCCGTCCGGTGAGTTTTCTCATCGAGGCGCTGGACGAGGACGCGGAGTGAGCCGAGCTCCGGCTTCACTCCCCTGTCAATTCCCTCAGCAAGCCCCGACAGCCCTCCAGCACATCGCGCCAGGTCGCCTCGAAATCGCCCGTGTACCATGGGTCGGCCACATCGCCGGTGCGGTCGGTGTGATCCATCAGGAGGGATAGCTTGCCGCGCGGGTCGCCGCCGCATATCCGCTGCATATTTCTGCGGTTGGCGCTGTCCATGCCGATGAGCAGGTCGTACTCGTCGTAGTCCTGCCGCATGAGCTGCCGTGCGGCGTGACCGCTGCAGGAGATGCTGTGTTCTGCCAGTTTGCGGCGCGCGGGCGGATAGACCGGATTGCCGATCTCCTCCCGACTGGTGGCTGCCGACGCAATATAAAATTCGTTCTCCAAGCCTGCTTTCTTCACCAAGTCCTTCATCACGAACTCTGCCATCGGGCTGCGGCAGATATCGCCGTGACAGATAAAGAGGATCTTTTTCATTGCTTTGTTCTCCTGTGGAGGGTTTCTCCGGTATAACGGAGGTCCGGCTGTGCGAGACGCTCCGCGGCAGGATCTCCCGCCGGATCGCCTCGGTAATGATGCGAGAGGTATCCGCTTTACAAAAGAAACGGATAGCGTTATCATATAAGGAATGACGGGGTGCGTCAAGCATTCTGAATAAACGGAGGTTTTGCGGGAAAGGTCTGTGAATTTTCCGCAGATCTCGTTGATGCCGTCAGCGGGGGCACGAATATCCTCCGCGTCCGGCGGGGGCAGGGCAGCGCCGGTACTGCTTATTTGCATCTTGCTCTGTTTGCGACCACATTACAGAGAAGATGCGCAAGGCCGGTGCGGAGCGTATGCAGGACGATATCCGTCATATATCCGCATAGCGGAGGCAACAAAAAATAAGGCTAAAAACAAGGCTAAACTTTTTTCTGCGGAGGGAGAGAGAACACAAAAAAGCTGTGGCCACAAGGGTCACAGCTTTTCTTCTCCTGGTGCGCGAGGCGGGACTTGAAGGCGAGACACGGCATACGGCCTGTCGAGGACTTCCTTGGAGTTCTGGGGTTTCTCGTCGGCAAAAACCGACGCCTTACCGCCGTGACTGCCCAAAAAGGATACCGCAAGGATTGCCGTTTTATAGCCATCCCTCAGACTGCCTCGTTTAGGTAAATCATTTCACCGATTTTCTCAGCCGCTTCTTTGGCAGAGGACGGCAGTACATGGCTGTAAATATTAAGAGTGGTGGAAATGTCCTTGTGACCCAAACGCTCCTGTGCTACCTTCACGTTCACGCCCTGCATAAGCATGATGGAGGCACAAAGATGTCTGAGGTCATGGAAACGGCACAGGGGAAGGTCATATTTCTTCTGCAGCTTGGTGAGCATCTGGCTAAGATATTCTGGATAAATCGGCTTGCCATCGGGATGGACGATGATAAAGTCAGTCGCGGTGTAATCTTCACCCATGCGGAGTCTATTCATCTGGCAGGTGCGCTGATGCTGCTTTAGCTTCTCCATGAGCCTTGTCGGAACGTCAATCGTTCTCTTACTGGTTGCCGTCTTGGGGTCTTTCACAACGGATTTACCATTCACGACTACACGGGTACGGATGATATGTATCTGACCTTTCTTCCAGTCAATATCTCCCCACTCCAAGCCAAGCAGTTCTCCGCGGCGCAGGCCAAGACAGAGTTCCATATCAATAGGAAGCTCCATTTCCGTGCCTTTTGCTGCTTGAATGAGCTGCTGGATCTGCTGCTCATCATAGACAACAGGCGCTTTCTTCTCACCCTTGGGGAGCATGACACCCTGGCAGGGCGAGCGCGGAATGATACCCGCAAGAACTGCCTTATCCATAGCACCCTTTAGTACATGGTAGGTGTGCTTGATGGTAGCCGCCGACATTTCCTTACCGGATGCCGGGGACACCTTTAAGCCATTTACCCATGACTGGACGGCCAGAGTGGTAAGCTGCTGCATCTGCATACTGCCAAGCAGGGGGTTAATATAGCGTTTAATCATGCCTTGATACCTTGACAGCGTGGTAGGGGAAACATTAGGCTCGATATAAACATCAAGCCAAGTCTGCACCCACTCCAAAATGGTGATTTTGTTGTTGGTGACATGGTAGCCTTTCTCGGCTTCTGCGATCAGCTTGCGCAGAACCTGCTCAGCCTCTTTCTTTGTACCCTTTACTGTCTTAGTGGTGCGGTTGCGCTTCTTGGTGACAGGATCAGGCGGCATCTCAAGGGTGATTTCCCATGCATAGCCGTTCTTGCGCTTTCTTTTCTGGATGTTGCCAGTAACCATCATAGTTCGTCTTCCTCCTTGGTAGTTCTCAGTTCAACGATACAATCCTGCTGCAGAAATTCTCTGAGCTTTGTTTCGCTGATATAGTAGTTGTGGTCGATACGGGTATAGGCAAGGCTCTTGATAACAGTAAGAGCCTTAGTATAGGGTAGGCCGGTGATCTCGGCTACCTGACCGGGTGATAATAGTTTCATAGAGATTTCCTCCTTCAAAATCATTAAATATAGATGGAAAATGGGATGATACGAAGTTGCCTCCCACCATAAAAGGCGGAGTCCTGTTGCACTTCATGCAAAATTGCCTACGATAGCAGGAGGCAAAGATGGTAAAATCCAGTGCATAGGTGCAGTCTAAAAGGCCTCAAATCCGCGCTAAAACCATGCTAAAAGCCTCTAAAGCAACCAAAGGTGACCGCCCCCTATTGATATAAAATTAGGAAGCAGCAGAACGGGTTTCAGGTGTCTTAGCGCAGTTTTCTGCCCTGCTGCTCCCATTGCTCAAATTAGATGGCAAGGAAAAATGTTGTTCCCAACGCCTCCAGCCGCCTTAGGCATCACGCCAAAGCGAACAAAGGAAAACCTCAGTTCTCGATGGAGGCATCGTCTTCTGCCAGCAGGCTCTTGCGCTGCTGGTAGTCACGATGAACCTTGGTCTGCTGATTTTTGGGTATGTGGGAAATAACAATGTGATTGTAACCTCCCACACGCTTCTTGCTGAAGTTGTAGCCAGCAGCATACAGTGCATCTTTTTCAAGATTTAGCTTGCGGCTCAATACTGAGGGGTTGTCCGGAAAAAACTTCCCTGAGCCTTTAATGCTTTCCCTCAGTTCTTCGTATAGCTTGGATACGGGCAAATCAACGCTCCTGTGAGTCCTCATATAATCGACCACAAGTTCAACCAACTCGTTAGTCTGATTATAGGCGTCCTGCAGTCTGTCTTTACTCTGATTAAAAATGCGTTGAAATTCTTCCTGCTCAATGCCAAGAGCCACGGCAATAGCCGTCATCTCCTTGTGGGCATCTGCCATGCGTTCAAGGGTCTCGAATGTAAGCGTCGGCAGAACACCCATAGCATTGACAAGCGTATCAAAAATCGCACCTATGATATGTGCCTTTTTCGCTTCAAAATCTCTCCAAAAATCTGAGTCTGCTATTCTTCCCGTTTTGGGGATAGGACGCAGTTCAAATAATAGAGACCTATCAGCAAGATCTGAGCGGTGAGGCACAATGTCGATACCATTTATTACAACGAGGTTGTGCAGGTTTAGAATTATCTGATCGCAGTTGGAGTACAGCTTACGCTTTACATCTTTTGAGCCGGTAATAGCAGCACATAGTATGTCGGAATACTTTGCAGACAGCGGGGCGGTATTATCAAAACACGCAAGATAAGTATTAGCCAACATGGTTTTTAGGTCATTCTCGCTTGATGGAGTCAGAGAAGTCTCAGAAGTGGACGGGTCAACAATACTGCGTATCATCTTTGTGAGAGTAGATTTACCCGTACCTTTGTTTGAAGATACGATAGCAGCATAGTGACTGCTGCTCCTGCTGAAACTCTGTACTAAAAATGCAGTAAACAGAATGAAATCATCATCTGGCAGATTAACAAAGGGGCGAAGCAAAGCTAACAGATTTCCTCCGCCCACTGGCTTGACCTGTGGCTTGTCTGCAGGATACTTCATAAACTTGGTTTTCTTGCTCTGCCCAACTGACCAGCCATTAGGGGCAACCAACACTGACTGCCATTTCTCATCGGCGAGGAAATACAGGATTTTTCCCGCAAGAGTTCCGGCCACACGCCTATGAATAGTCACCGGGTTGGGCTGCTTATATAAAACAGTATCCTTTTTCGCCTCGAGATAGTGGAACACCTCTGGAGGGCAAAGCGGCTCATCAGCCAGTTCCCGATAACGGTGACTAATGAAAGCTTCAAAACGGCCTGTCTTCACAGGAGCGAAGCACGTTGCACCTGTTGCAAGAGGGTAATCTACATAAATCTGACTTGGGTTGTCTTTGTCGGTGTAAAACACCACTTCTTCATTAAGTATCTGATTGATTACTTCTTCGTTAATATCACTACTCATGGTAGTACCTCCATATCTTTAGTTATCAAGGTGCACGCAGGGGAGAGAGGAGCACAACTGTCTCTCTCCCCATGTTGGCAGCTTAGTCGATTTCAAAATCGAGGTAGCCTTCGTCGTCCTCTTCCTCCTCGTCATCAAGGAGACCGGAAGCAGAATCGTCTTCACCATTGTCATCTGCCAGAGTGCTGGGTGTGCTGTTGGCAATGACGGGGGTACGCTTGGAAAAATGACCTAACCCACGTTCGTCGGGGTAGGACAAGTACACATCCTCTGTCACACCTACTGCATCTGCGATATCGCCATCATCGTCGAGCCCAGCAGCGATCAGAGCGTCACTGAAAATCTCATACGCCCAGCTATCATAGGGGATGACCTCACGCATTTTTCTGACGCTGCCGTCAGGTGCGGTAAGTTCGTAGATGACTTCAACCGCATCTTCACCATTTCTGGTTTTCTTGCAAGAAATCTTCACTATTTTGGAAAGATACTTGCCAGCCGGAATGTCTTTCTGCCTTGCCATCGGCACCGCTGTCTTACGACCGCTTGTGCCACGGATACGGCGGGTGGTAGTAGAAGTTTTTGCAGTTCTGTTTGTCTTGTTCTTAGCTGTAACAGCCATTGGGGATTCTCCTTTCTTTTTCGGGAGTTCCTTTGATGGGAACTTGATTTTTTATCGGGGCAACGCTCTGACCGTCGGCCCACTTTTAGTATCCCATATAGCATAAAATAAAGCAATTCTGCTAAAATTACTGCATAATATATCAATATATGCTTGACTATATTGTTATATTATGATACATTTCTATTGAAAACACAGCTTCTGCCGACCCAAGCCTATAGCATAACGGAATGCATATTTCCGTTTACGGAAAAGGGGTGCTTACAATGTCACTTATAATCGAAGATGATGCTTCAACAGAGATGAACGCGGAAGAAACAGATGAAACCATTTCCCCTACTGCAACTGTACCAGAACTAACATTGAGAGTTATTCGTGACATCTACAAAAACGGTGAACCTGCACCAAACCAAAACCAGATTGTCAATAGGGTAACTGAAATAAAAAATCTCGGAGCCAGTTACCCTTACGCCCCCAAAAGTCAGCAACCTGCAGTGTCCAGAGCATTAAAGAACCTTGTAGCAAAAAATGCAGTTATAAAAACCAAAGCAAATCGCTATCTCCCTTATAACCTTGAAACGGGCAGGGCGATTTTGAAGCCGGAAATCATAAAAAATGTAAAGTTCGGCAAAAAGGCTATTTTTCAAATGTCTCCTACAACATGGTTACTTGATATTGAGCGATCATCAATGGCAACTGCAAAAAATCTCTTTACACAATACCTCGGGCCAAATTGTTACGATATAATTGAGTTCAATGGGTACTTGATGCTACTATTTGCAGGAAGAATAAAGGAGCACGAAGATCTGCGGCGTGAGATAATGAATATCCGCAAGGAAGCGATTAAAAAGAACAACACCAACCCTTCCGAAGAGTAATATTTCCGTAATCCTTCTAAATCCAGATATATATCTTTATAAAAGTAGCGCATGGAGCCGATGCCCCATGCGCTTATCATTTTTATTAGAGGTGTTGAAATATGCTGCACAAAATCGGAACCTTAAAAGAATTGGACGCCACAGAGCTGACGCTGCCGGAGTGCGTGATGACGGAACTGACACGGGATATCGCAATCCTTGATTGTGAGTATGGGGAAAACCGAATATGGAGTCGAGAGGGTGGTTACTCTGCAATCATGGAAACTACGGAAGATATTGCAGTGTTTAAGGAAATCGTTGACTACGACACCCATCCCTGTGAGTGGGCAACAAAGCTTAGGCGAAATAGCGGATGGCTCTCCGCGCTATATCTTCTGAATGATGACTATGCGATTATGGCCTTCATGCCTGTCGCTATTGCGCCTAAGGCAATCTTGACTGATTTGGAGGGATAAAATGAACACAATTACAACAACGCTTGTCACCGAGGCCACAACCTCCGACAATGGGCTGAAACGCTATACCCTAAAGAAATTCTGGGACGAAAGCAAGACCCGATTGGCCGTCATCATGCTTGCTCCCAGCGAGGCCTCCGCCGTGTCCTTAGACAATACTTCCATGCTTGTACTCAACAACGCTGTTCGCCTTGGCTATGGCTCGGTAACAATGTTAAACCTTTTTTCCACGATAAATGGCTTCTCGCTCAAACAAGCAGAGGACGAAGATCCCGAGAACTTGGATGCCATCATTAGTGCGTGCCAAGAGGCCGACACTATAGTATTCGCGCCGGGTACAGGCAAAACAGCCAATAAAACCTTTCAGAAAAGGCAGCGACAAGTCCTTTCAGCACTTCTCCCATTGGAAGGGAAACTCCACTGTCTGTGCGATGCAAACGGCAATGCAAGACTGCAGCACCCGCTTTCCCCGGCAGTTCGCACATGGCATCTTTCCCCGCTCAAAGTGTCAGAACTTCTCCCAGCTACGGAGGAAGTACAGTCAGTGCAAAAAAAGACGCTTAAGGGCAAAGGCAAGGCTTCCACAAAACAGGAGTGATGCAGAAAGACCTCCCTGCCTTTAACAGGCGGGGAGGTCTCATGTGCGGAACATAGAAAAGGAGTTTGTATGTTCCTATGTTCACTCGCTGCAAGAATTGGAATGATTTTTTATTCGTTTATAGTCAATATTTTTATAGACGAGGGATAGTCAATCCACGTTTTTTCGCTTCCATGATGCAATGAGCTCTTTCGGAAATACTTTCTCCGGATACGATCCCTTTGCTAAGCTTGTGTAGCAGAGCCTTATCGCTCATTTCGTCAATCGGAACGAATTTTGCGGTTGCGCTCATAACCTCTTTCCCTAACACAATACCCGTTCCAACAAGCAACACACTGCCAACAACCATAGCAGAAAATATCAAGGCTTTTTTCAACCTACTCTGATTATGGCTTTCTCCGGTATAAGTAAAGCTGCTAAGAGCCTCCATATCCTCGTTCCACTTCTCTGTAGAACGTTCCCAGTGCCATTTGTCCGCTCTTTCATCATAGTAACTGATGAACTTATCCCAAGCTATTTGCTCTAACTGAGTAACACCTTCATTCTCGACATAAAGGTGTTCTACAAAATCTTTTAGCACGGTTAGGTCATCGGTGGATACGACATCAAGATACTTACGGGTTTTGAAAAAAATAGGCTTTTCATCCGCATATAGAAGCTCCAAGGATGCTTTTGTTTCCGCTGACAGATTCTCATTTGCCAGAAATAAGACTTTGCACTCCTCTTGTTGGGCAATGTCTGCATCAGAGGGCATACCGTCACAAAACGTAAGATACCGCACCAACGCAACATACGCCAAGCAGAACGCAGAACATCTTTCTGTATCTGCTGAAATCTGTTCAAGATGACTTATGAGATTATCCATATCTTTCCTCCGAATTGCACTTGATCTGAAAATCTCCGTAGCTTGCGTATTTAGTCAAAATCTACATCAACCGATATTAGCCAGAACAGAGGCACATCATTATGCAATCCTCTGAAAATCATATAGGGGACAATCCTGTCTTGCTCTGTTATATTGGGAGAAGTCATATTATCACGAAAGTCAATAATAATAACTTCGGCCATTTCTTCCTCCCACCATGCGCTTGAACTGGGAGTTACGGGAACCTCATAAACGTAGTAACCATCATCCGTAGAGTATTTGTAGTTCACCTTTACGCTGCTATCAGCAATATCCATTTCTCCACGGACAATCATGTTTATAGAATAGACGGATGAAATCGCTACAAAATGTCTGTTTTCATACTCGCTTGGATACGCTTTGAGATCATCTAAGGTGACATAGATGTTTTCATCTACTGTATCATATTTTCTGTCGGTTACAAAGATACAGCTGTCTCTAAATTCCTGCTCCGTCATTTCTAATCTTGTCAAAATACCGCTTGCTCTGGAAGTGTCATAGGTTGGTTCCTGCGGCGTATATTCCGGCTCTCCAAACAGAGCTTCATATTCTTCCTCTGTGTAGTATAGGTCATCATAAATGGTCGGATTGCTGACGAGGCTACCGCTAACATCGTAAAATCCCCACATTTCGGGACAGGAAGGGTCTGTATAGGCCACATCACTCACAGTAAAAGAAATGGAGTCATCTGAGAAAATGAGCTGTACTTTACCGGAATGTCCCCAGCCGTCATTTTCAAAACTAAACGTCACTTCATTACTGGTTATTTCAGAAAGCGGAATTTCTGCAGAGGCCACAGCGTTTCTGCTGCTGGGTGCGCCTTGCAGGTAGCTGAACTCAAAATATGCATTATCGGGAGAGGTTTCGCTAATATAGATACCAAGGGTGTAGCCACCATAGACCCAATCTGTCCCTTCTGCTGCCCAGTAGGTAACAGTGGACACATACTTAGAAATATCAAATACTTGCTGCTCTGTATCCGTATTGTCGTTGGTGTCCGTTTCGGCATCCTTCTCGGTTTCCGTGGCAGTTTTGTCCTCTGTTGTATCGGAAATTTGAAGTTCAATTACTTCACCAAGCATTTCTTCAAGGGCTTCGTCATCAACAGTTTCCATACCAAGCTGCAGAATGTCTATCGCTGCCGCATAGTCCTTTTCGTCCACATACTTCTGTGCTTTTTCAATGTAAATATCAGCGGCGCTGGATGTATCATCTTTAGTTTCGCTATGCGTGCCACACCCGGTAGTCAACAATACTGTCAACACCATAAGCAGAGCGCATACTTTTTTTGCCGTAGTCACCATTGTCCTCCTTTGCCTATGGACACACTATTTCTCAACGCTGTCCTTGATGATACGCCGGACGGTCTTTTCTGAGTAGTTATACTTGATAGCCAATGTCCGTATGTTTGTCCCATCATATTCCTGAACAATAATCTGCTGTATCTTTTCGGGATTAAAAAAGCGTACCGGGAAGCTGATTTGCTGTCCCTTGAACATCTGGTAGATGCTCATAGCTGTGTCCATACCCAGCTTTTCGCTTATTTCTTTGTAAACCGCATTGAGCAGTTCGGGATCGCTGACAGCCATTCGCATCACCTCTTTCGACAATTTTAGCGGATGGCAATTCTCAAGTAAAATCCCATTGTCCTTGTGTTTGTCCGTCACATATTCAGCGCTCATAATCTAACCCACGTTCGCTGCACCGAAGATAATCGTTTATTTCATTCCCCAACTGCCATGCAAGAGTAAATCCGGCTATGAAACTGTCAATGGAAATATCCTCGGTGATGTGATCCTTGGCATCAATGATCTGAAGCACCAGCCTTCGACTCGCCTTGTCAAGTGTTTCGATAAGCTGTTGATGGCAGACTTCAATTTCCTGCTTTAGATCTGGTTCGGGCAGTGGGTTGTAGAAAGCGTCATATAAGGCTTTGAGTATTCCTTTCATGGCTATTTCCTCCCAAAACAAAAATACCCTATAGCAGCATTGCCGCTATAGGGGGCGTAGGTAGGATATATAAGCATGAATAGGATTGTTGCGCCTAAATTTTTCACGCAAAACGCCCTCGCCGTCGGTGTCACCGACGGATAACCGACGAAAAAGATGGCATTAGATGACAATCGTTACCAAAAGGCAAGCATGGCTTCAAAACAGCCTTCGACTGTTTATAAGTCCGGAAAAATAGTAAAAACGGGTGCTTTCACCCGTTTCTACGACTATCGCCTTGCCAAAAGGCATAAAAAAGAGACAGCCTTTCGACTGTCTCTTTTGGTGCGCGAGGCGGGACTTGAACCCGCACGTGCGTAAAGCACACTAGAACCTGAATCTAGCGAGTCTGCCAATTCCACCACTCGCGCATAAACAACGGCCATAGAGAAAAGATGGTGCGGATGGTGGGACTTGAACCCACACGTCCATACGAACACTAGCACCTCAAGCTAGCCTGTCTGCCAATTCCAGCACACCCGCATTTTCATCAGTCTCTCAACGACCGCTCCGCCATTATAAGCCCACAGTACCCCAAATGTCAACCTTTTTTTTCAAGTTCGCAAAACTTTTTTTCGCGGCACGGTGTTCACAGTGCGCCGAGCGTTTCACCCACCGCGCCGGTGATGACGAGGTCGGCGCGCAGATCGTCGCGCAGGGGCGTCTTGTTGATGACGACGAGCTTGTGGCCGCGGTAGTAGTTCACGAGTCCCGCGGCGGGGTAGACGGTCAGCGAGGTGCCGGCGATCAGAAGGACATCTGCCGCGGCGATGTACTGCACGGCCTTGTAGAGCGTTTCCTCGTTCAGACCCTCCTCGTAGAGCACGACATCGGGCTTGACCGTGCCGCCGCAGGAGCAGCGCGGCACGCCCTCGGAGCGGAGGACGGCATCGAGGTCATAGAACTTTCCGCACTTCTCGCAATAGTTGCGCAGCGTGCTGCCGTGGAGCTCGAGCACCTCGCGGCTGCCCGCCGCCTGATGCAGCCCGTCGATGTTCTGCGTGATGACGGCGCGCAGCTTGCCCGCGCGCTCCCACTCCGCGAGCTTCAAATGCGCGGCGTTCGGCTTCGCGCCGGAGCAGAGGAGCTTCGCGCGGTAAAAGCGGTAGAACTTTTCGGGATATTTTTTATAGTAGCTGTGGCTGAGGATCGTCTCGGGCGGATCGTCCCACTGCTGATGGTAGAGCCCGTCCACGCTGCGAAAGTCCGGAATGCCGGACTCCGTCGAAACGCCGGCACCGCCGAAAAAGACGATGTTGTCGCTGCCGTCGATGAGCGATTTGAGGCGCAGAAGCTCGTCGGTCATGGGGAACCCTCCTTATTTGGTGTAATCCTTGTCGATCTGGACAACGGCATAGTAGTGCTCGCCCAGCGTGCGCACGGCGTCGCGGATCGCCTGCGCGGTCTCACGGTCGCTCAGGCGGAAGCGGAACGGCACGACCGCGTCGAAGATGACATTGGTGTGCGTGGGGCCGGTGACGATGCGGAAGTCGTGAATGGTGATGCCCTCGTCGATGCCGCGCACGAGCTGCGCGACCTTCTCGCGCGTTTCGCGCGTGAGCGCGTCGTCGGTGACGATGGGGTCCATGTGGATCGTGGCGTCGCAGCCGAGCTCGCGGCGAAGGGTCTGCTCGACATTGTCGATCTCGTCGTGCAGCGCCATGATGTCGCCGTGGGCGGGGACCTCGGCATGGAGCGAGAGCATCACGCGCCCGGGGCCGTAGTCGTGGACGATGAGGTCATGAATGCCCTGCACGGAGGGCGAGGACATGACGAGCTCTTCGATGCGCGCGACGAATTCCGGCGCAGGGGGCTGCCCGAGCAGGGGAGAGATGGTGTCCTTCGCGGCGCGCACGCCCGCGAGCAGCACGAGCGCTGCCACGACGATGCCGCACCAGCCGTCGATACGCAGGGAGGTGAAGTGGCCGATGAGCGTCGCGGCGAGGACGGCGGCGGTCGCCGCGCAGTCGGAGAGACTGTCGGTCGCCGTCGCCTGCATGGCGGCGGAGCCGAGCTTTTTGCCGACGGCGTGGTTATAGTAATACATATAGAGCTTCACGGCGATGGAGACGAGCAGAATAACGAGCGTGAGGAGCGAGAAGTCCACCGCCTCGGGGTGGAGGATCTTATCCACGGCGCTCTTGGCGAGCTCGACGCCCATGAGCAGAATGACCATCGAGACAACGAGACCGGAGATATACTCCAGCCGCCCGTGACCGAAGGGGTGCTCGGGGTCGGGCTTTTGCCCCGCGAGCTTGAAGCCGAGCAGCGTGACGATGCTCGCGCCCGCGTCGGAGAGGTTGTTGAACGCGTCCGCCGTGACGGCGATGGAGCCGGCGAGCGTGCCGGCGAGCAGCTTGAGCGCGAAGAGAAGCACATTGAAGAAGATCCCGACGCTGCCGCAGAGGACGCCGTAGGCGCGGCGCACGGCGGGGTCGGTGACATTGGTGTGGTCGGGGATCAGCTTTCCGGCAAGCAGTGCGATCATGACGGTCGCCTCGATTCTTTGGATTCTGCGGGGAAAAAGCGCTTTTTGGTGAACAGGTAGCACAGCGGGATCAGATAGAGATAGCACGCGTAGGGCAGCGCCGAGATGCCGGCGTTCATCATCGACAGCGGCACCGAGCAGGCGATGCTCCACGGGACCAGCCCCGCGATGGTCACAACGGAGTTGGAGAGGTCGGAGGCAAGCTCTTCATGCTCGCGCCCTTCTCCGGCGTAGAGTTCGCCGATGAGCTGGTGCGACATCATGATGGCGATGGTCTGGTTGCATACGCAGGCGATGACCGCCGTGCCGGAGAGCATCAGCGTGGGCAGAAGCCCGATCTTCTCGCGCATGGCGGTGAGCCGCCCGCGCAGCGTTTCGAGCAGCCCCATACCCTCCAGCAGTCCCGTGCAGGCGGCGGCGAAAAGGTTCATCACCATGGTGGGGAACATTGAGAAAAAGCCGCCGCCGGACATGACCTGCGCGAGCGCGGCGTTCTGCGGCTGATAGCCGTGAATGGCGATGTGCAGCGCCGACAGTGCGGGGGTATCCTGCACGGCGACCGTCAGCACGAAGGCGACAGCGGCGGAGAGCGCCATCGCACGGCGAATGGGGACCTTGAAGAGCGGCAGCGCCAGCATGATCGCCGCCGGCAGCAGCATCGCCAAGCTGACACCGAAGCTCTCTCTGAGCAGCGTGAGCAGCGCCTCGTCCACGACGCGGATCGGATTCGCGCGCGAGAGCAGGAAATAAATGCCGAAGCACAGTAGCAGCGGCAGCGCCGCCGTTTTGTGCATTCGCCGGACATTGCCGTAGAGCTCCGTCTCCGTCAGCGCGGCGACAAGGCTCGCGCACGAGGAGGTCGGCGCGCCGCGGTCACCGAAGTAGATGCCCGAGAGGATCGCGCCCGCCGTCACCGCTTCGCTCACGCCGCCCGCGCGGGCAAGCGTCATGAGGACGACGCCGACCGTGCTGGCCGTGCCGAAGGAGGTGCCGAAGGCGTAGCTGATGAGCAGCGAGAGGGAAAAGGCGATGAGGACGAAAAACGGCGGACTGATGATGCGGATACCGTAATAAATAAAGAAGGAGATCGTTCCGGCGGAGCGCCAGAGACCGGTCAGAAGCCCGATGTAGCACAGCACGCGCACGACGATCATCGCCTTGGGCTGATTTTTCATCGCCATCTCCCGCAGTGCCGAGAGGCTGTGTCCGCGCCGCAGTCCCGCGAAGAAGAGCGAAAAAAACGCGACAGCCAGCGCCCACGAGAGCGAAAAGCCATTCGTCAGGCAGAACACGACGGAGGCGAAGAAGAGCAGCGCGCATAAGATCAGATCCACGGCTTATTTCCCCTTGATCTTGAGTGTGTACCGGCAGCACAGGCGGTCAAGGTCCTCGTCCGTCGCCGCGCCGATGCGCAGCTTCGCGCCGCAGTCCTCGCAGATAAGATCCACCGCCGCGGGGCGCACCTGCATTTTATAGCGCGCGCTGCCGCAGGTGCAGGTGATGCCGCCCGGGCGCGCGGCGATGTCGCGCAGTTCGCTGAGCACCTCGTACATGATGACGGTGTCGGTGAAGGCTTCCTCCGACCCCGCCTGCGCGGTCTGCTTTTCCGCCGTGATGCGGAGCTGCTCGAGCGAGCGCTCCACGGCGTGCTCCTCGCCGACAAAGCAGCACAGCTCGCTCGTGTCGGGGCAGGCGAGACCGATGCCCTCGCCGTCGAGCAGACGGTCGGCGCGGCACTCGGCAAGGTGCTCGCCGCCGCACACGCCGCACGGCACGCTGAGACGGAAAATGTCCCCGTTGAAGTCGATCTGAAGCTCGCTTTTTCCGCACTCGCACTGCACGATCGCGCCGGACGCAGCCAGGGCGAAGCGGGAGCGCTGCTGTATGACCGGTCGGCGGCAGCGCGGGCAGAGATAGCCGATGGCGCGCATTTCTTCCTTCATAGCAGGTGTCCCTCCAAAAGAACAGATATCGATTTTTTCTATTATACAACGCCGCGCGCAAAAGTCCAATACTTTTGTTTACGCCATGCCCCGCAGAAAACTAAAGAATGCCTTAAAGTCGCCCGCGGACACTTGTGTTTTTTCCGCCGAGCAGATATAATTTAAGCAGATTATGCGCCGGAGCCGGACGAAAGGACCGTGAAAATGTGCGAAGAGCGGCATGACCGATCATGTGAGAAAAGGGGAGAGCGATATGAGCATTCTTAACTGTGTGGCCCTTACGCCGGAGATCGCGGACGAATTCGCGCCGCTGATCCCGACGCCCGTTTTGGAGGAGTTGCGCGAGGGCAGGGCGACGGGGCTCGGCAGTCTGCTGGGCGGTATGCCGAACGGCGCGCTGGTGTTTCGGCTCGAGGCGGACGCCGCAAGGCTCCTCTCGCTGTATGTGGACGAGTACGACAGGAGAAACGGCACGGGTCGTTTTCTGATGGAGAAGCTGCGCGCGATCCTGCGGGAAGAGTCGGGGATCTACTCCGTTCGCGCGGCTCTGCCGGAGGGGGACGACGGAGCCGCCGCGTTCTTCACCGCGCTGGGCGCGCGGGTCGAGACGAAGGAGGTCGGCGTGACGCACTTCCCGCTCGCGGCGATGGAGGACTCCCCGCTGCTCAAGGTGCCGCGCTCCGAGAGCTGCGTCTGCGGGGAAAAGCTGGGACGGGAGCGCCTGTCCTATTATCAGCGCACGCTGAAGAAAGACGGAACGGAGCTGATAGAGGGAAGCCTGTGCGAGCCACCTGTGCGGCTCGACCTGTCCCAGTTCTATCTGAGCGGTCAGACGATCCGGAGCTGCGTCATCATGACGCAGACGCAGAGCGGATTGTGTCTGGCGATGATGGTCAATCAGGGGGATAAGCTGGCGCTGCCGGCGCTTTTGAGCAGCCTTCTGCGCACCCTGCTGGAGACCTGCCCGCCCGAGACGGAGATCTCACTGGAGGCGGTGACACCGGAAATACAGCGGCTCGTGGCGCGGCTCGTGCCAAACGCCGCGAAAAGCAGCAGACAGATCGCAGTATTAGCCATATAAGGACGAGAGGAGAAGCAGACTATGAGCAGAGAGACAGAACAGCAGAAGATCAAGACCCGATTTGAATTCCGGGAGGAGCTGAACGCCGAGCCGCAGGCGCGCGAGTTCGAGCACACGATCCTGGACCCTCAGCAGTTGAGGGAAGAGGTGAAGGCCGCGCAGGACAGTAAGGAGAGCATTCGCCAGATTCAGGCGCAGTTTTCCGGTCAGACGCTGCCGGTGCAGCAGGTCGCGGGGAGCGTGGAGAAGGCGAAGGAGCAGGTCGAGGAGCCGAAGCAGGCTCCGCAGGAGAGCAGCTGGAAGGAGCATCGGGCGCAGAAAAAGCAGACGGAAAAGGAGCGCGAGCGGGGGCTGAAGCTGACGAAGTACGGCGATACGCTGACCGCGAGGCTGGTCGAGCAGGGGCAGCAGTACGCCACGATCCAGCCATCCGAGGACCTGACGGAGCTTTTGCGCTCCATGCAGAGCGTGACGGTCTCGGCGGAGATGTTCACGGACGAGAATTTCGTGGAGCATTACGCCCTTTTGCGCGACGCGTTGGATCGGGCCTACTACATCGCGCTCGCCGCACAAAACGAACAGACGATGGAGGAGATCCGCGCGCAGGATCTCGGACTCTACGCCACGATGCTGCGCTGGCAGCAGACCGAGCCGATGCTGCGCAAGATGTTCCGCTGCGCCAGCAACGCGCACGGCCTCGATGAGTACGGCCAAGTGCTCGAGGAGGGCGATCTGGTCCGCGCCGAGGAGCAGGACGGCGTGGAGGTGCTGGACCTGAATGTCGTCGAGCACGCCCGTTCGGGCTTCGGCGAGGCGCTCGACGAGTTCCGCGACGCGATGGCGGAGCAGGAGCGCAGCCGCGAGAAGGAGCTCTCCGGCGCGCTTGAGAGCAGCTATGAGGAGGAGCTCAAGCATCTGAAGCTCGGCACGCTCCTGAGCAGCGATGAGAACGAGCGGCAGTGGGTCGAGTCCCCGAGCGTGCTGCACGGCTCGACGGAGTCCATGCGGGAGATCCAGCGCATCAAGACCCTGATCGAAGAGAACGGCGAGCGCTATCTTGCCCACAAGGATATGCTCGATCAGATGTATAGCGACATCATTCGCCGCTATGAGGTGCTCGGCGAGCTGAAGGTGCAGACTCTGGCGTGGAACGAGCTTCAGGACCGCTACGCCGGATATCGGGATGATCGCCGCAGCGACGGCTATCGACTCTGGAAGGCGGCGAGCGACAGGCTCGAGGCGCTGGTCAGGGACAGCGAAGATGTGGCGGACAATCTGACCGCTATCCACAGCGCCATGACGGACTTCCTGCGGGGCGAGACGAGCGGCGCGAAGGAGCTTGCCGTGCTGACCCGATACGGCCACGACACGGCAAGGGAGATGCTTTGCGCCAGAACAAGACGCGAGGAGTGGCAGAATGCCGAGTTCAACGCCCTGATCGAGCGGGGCGAGTTCCAGATACGGAACAACGACAATATCATGGAGCGGGCGGCGACGCTGCTCCGCCGCGGCGATGACGAGTATAACCTCAATGTTCTCCAGACCCTTCAGCACTTTAATGTGCAGATGGATTTGGGGGCGCGGCTGAAAGCGGAGGATGTGAAACCGGAGCATTTCGGATATGTGCAGCACGAGGATGTCGAGCTGTATCGGGCATATTATGAGGGGCTTCGGCGCATCGTGCTGCCGTATATAGAGCGGATCATGGCGTGGGACATGGAGCGCTGCCTGAACATGAGCGACAGCGAGCTGATGGCAGAGCAGATCGAGCTGGACGAGCTGAGCGGTGCCAGCGCGCTGCTGATGGATCTGACGGAGATCCACCACCCCGACAGGAACCGTCTGAGCATGAAGGACGATATCGTGGGGGACCGGTTCGATGAATTCAACCTCAGGGTCGCGACGCTTCAGGGGCTGAACGATAAGTCCAGAGGGCTTGCGCTGAAAATGGCGCTCGAGCATGGCGCGCGTGAGATCCCCAATGAGGAGTACCTGACCCAGGCGGAGCGCGAGCTCGCGCTGCCCGAGATCAGGCGCGAGCTGGGGCAGAACGCCACCGAGGAGGAAGTGATGCGTGCCTTTGCGCGCGAGCAGATCGAGGCGGGCGAGCGCAAGATGCAGGTCGAGCGCAGGCGCTGGGAGGAGCGCCGGAAGATAGGCTCGGAGGCGTTCAAAAAAGCCTGTGAAGGGATATTCATGAGGAAGCCCAGCAATGTCAGCATGATCCGGCGGGAATATCCGCTCAGCGAGGCGGCGTGGCTGTATGAGCGAAATAAGAGCGATGCTCAGCCCGGTGCAACGGAGGAAGAGATCAATGTCATTCGCGTGCTGAGTTTGCAGCACTACCGCATCGCCTGCTGGGACGAGATCGATGTCCGGCTCTATGAGCGCGAGCATGGAAACCCGCCGAGTCTGTTTCGCAAGGCAAGCGTCGGCTTGACGCTCACGGAGCCGATCGCCCGCACCTTTAATGCTTATATCGCGACCGTCGGAGCGCAGACGCAGACGCCCGAGCAGTTCCATCAGATGGTTCGGGATCTCTCTGCCGGCATGGACCTGGTGCAGGACGAATCCCCTGAGCGGGAGATCTTCGAAGCACGGGAGCGGAACAGACGCGGCTGCCTCCAGTTTAAGGAGAGCCAGCGGCTGACCTATGATTATCTGAGCCGGAAATACGGCTTCGCTCTGGAAACGATTTCGGCGCTGGAGCTCTATGACCACTGGGAGGAAATCGTGCGGGACTTCGGCCATCTCCAGACCGACTCCAACTTTATCGAAAATATCCCCTATGTCATTGATATGACGAACGAGGAGGACAGACGCCTGTACAATCAGATCAACTATATGGCATCGCTTGGCGTCTCCGTAATGGCATCGTTGCAGGACGCGGTTGCCGGTGTGAGCGAGGAAGAGAGGATCGCCACGATCCTCGAACGGATCCAGGGGAATGAGTATTCCCGTCCCGCCCGCATAGCGCTCAAGCGCATGGGCGCAGCCTCCAACATGGCGGACCATGTCACATGGGGCAATGAGATCAGAGTCGGCGAGCGGCGCGAGATCCCCGAGGAGAACCCGCAGGTCGTGGAAGAGCGCTGGCAGCGCTTCCAGGGAAGACTGGCGGCCCGCGAGCGGGAGCGTCAGGAGCTCGCGCTGCAGACGGCGTGGAGGGGGCGGAAGGTCCCCTATCCCAACGAGTATACGGAGCAGCTCTATCAGCTTCGCAGGCAGGAGAGTGACATCACCTCGGAGAAGGTGCGCGTCGTGCGCGAGGTGATCGAGGCGAATATCCCCGTCAAGAAAAGACCGGGCAAGCAGGTGGAGCGCGCGATCGCGTTCATGCTGCCGTCGTTTGCGCTCAACGAGGCAGGAAAGCTCTGGGCCGAGGACGAGGCGGAGCTCCGCAGGCTCGCGACGAATTACTTCTGCGGAAATCGTCGCGAGCGCAACGCGGTCGTGAACGGCATCGTGAACGAGTTGTGCGAGACGGAGTTCTCGCGGGATATGTTCTATCCGGAGTATATCCGTGAGCACTACATGGAGGTCAAGCAGCTGGAAAGACGAATGAATGTGATGCGCTTCCTCGAGCAGGATAACGAGAAGCTGTTCAAAGATCTCCCGTACGAGACGCACGATCTCTGGGATAGGATCCGCGACCTGTTCAACTACCTCTCCGAGTGGGTCATTGCCACGCTCGAGATCAGCGGTCTCGGAAGCACGCCCGGCAACGAGCTGTTCGATCCGCCGATCCCGGAGGACGAGCGCATGGAGAACCGGCAGGCGCAGGAGGAGGATATCAGGAACTATATCCAGCAGTGGCAGCGGGCGAGACTGGACTATCTGAATGCGCGGGGAGATGTGCTGGATTAAGCTGCCCGCCTGAGCGGTGCCGCGCCTGAGCCGAGGGGCTGAGGCGGAGGGGGCGGCCCCCCTCGATCAAGAGCAGAAAAAAGAAGATCCGAACGCATTCCAAGGGGCGGGAGTGCGTTCGGATCTCTCATTTAAGGAAAAATTAAAGGTTTTCCTCTTTTCCTTTTAAGGCAGCGGTGATAAAGTTACACTCAGAAAGTCCCGAAATGCGCGGGGCAGGGGAGGGAGAAGCGTGTATAACATTCTGGTCTGTGACGACGAGCGCGACATCGTCGCGGCGCTGAAGATCTATTTGTCCGGCGGGGACTACCGCGTGTTCGAAGCCTACAACGGCGCGGAGGCGGTCGAGACCGTGCGGAAGAACGACATTCATCTGATCCTCATGGACATCATGATGCCGGAACTCGACGGCATCGCGGCGACGGCGGCGATCCGCCGCGAGAGCAACGCGCCCATCATTCTGCTCACGGCAAAGAGCGAGAGCAGCGACAAGGTGCTGGGGCTGAATGTCGGCGCGGACGACTATGTGACCAAGCCGTTTGACCCCGTCGAGGTGCTCGCGCGGGTGAAGTCGCAGCTTCGCCGCTATACCATGCTCGGCGCCAAGACGGAGAGCGCGCCCGCGAGCGGCGTTTACACCGTCGGCGGCGTGACGCTCGATGAGGCCGCCAAGACCGTCACCGTGGACGGGGAGGGCGTGAGCCTCACGCCGCTGGAGTTTCGCATTCTGCACCTGCTCATCAAGTCGCCGGGGCGCATCTACTCCAGCGCGCAGATCTACGAGCTGGTGTGGAACGAGGATTCCCTCGGCACGGAGACGAGCGTGGCGGTGCATATCCGCCACCTGCGCCAGAAAATCGAGATCGACCCCTCCGAGCCGCGGTATCTGAAGGTCGTGTGGGGCCTGGGCTATAAGATGGAGGACATTCGCCATGAAAAGTGACCGGACAAGAAGCGTGTGGGCGAAGGCGGGGGCGTTCCTGCTCGCCGCGGCGCTCGTGCCGGTGATGTTTGTTTACGGCATGGTGTTCGCTTTTTCCTACGCCGGTGAGCTGGACGGCACATTCTACGACGGCACGCTCTGCATGGGCGCGGTACACGAGGAGCTGCGGGTGGTCTATCACTACTGGGAGGTCATCACCGGTGAGGAGGCGAGCCGCGCCGGCGGGGACGCGCGGGAGTACTACGGCATCGCAGACCGCGCGGAGCTCCTTGAGAAGTTCGCCGACTGGTACCCCGCCGACAGCGACTACAATGTCCGCTTCGCCATCGTCGAGGACGAGACGGGCGAGGTGCTCTTCGATAACCACCGTGCGGGCGATATCGAGGTCGACAGCTGGTACGGCAGCGTGAACAGCACGAGCTTCCGCGGCTTCGTGACGCCGGAGCTGACGATGCGCGACAGCGTCTACTGGGCGCGGCAGATCTATGGGGCGATCGAGAGGCTTGCGCCGAACGCACTTGCCGTTGCGCTCGTAAGCGCGGCGGCGGAGATCGTGCTCCTCGTCTACCTCGCCTGCGTCTCGGCGCGCAGACGCGGCGTGAGCGAGCCGGTCGCGGGCTGGCAGGAAAAGATACCCTTTGACCTCTACCTTGTGCTCGGCGGCTCCGCCTGTGTGCTGCTCATTCTGACCGCGGGCAGCGCGGTGGACGGCTCGTGGGGCTACGATCCGATCTTCATCGCGGTGGTGATCGGCTGCATGACGCTCGCGTGGGTGTTTGTTCTCGGCCTCTGGACGACGCTCTGCGCCCGCGTGAAGCTCGGCCGCTGGTGGGAGAATACCGTGATCTGGTGGCTGCTGCACCGGTGCGTCCGCGCGGTCAGGTGGTGCTGGAAAATGGTGCGCGACGCATGGCGCGCGTGCCTCGGCTTTGTCCGCGCGCTCCCGCTCGTGTGGCGCACGGCGGTGGGCGGACTGGTGCTGAGCCTCCTCACGCTGGTGATGGGACCCGCCGCGTCGCTTCTGATGCTGCTCCTCACCGTCGCGGCCTGCCTCTTTTCGATGCAGCTCCGGCGGCTTCAAAAGGGCGGGGAGGCGCTTGCCGCGGGCGATCTCACCGCGCGCGTGGATACGACGCGTATGTACTTTGACCTCCGCCGCCACGGCGAGGACCTCAACGCCATATCGCGCGGCATGACCATCGCGGTCGAGCAGCAGCTCAAGAGCGAGCGGCTCAAGACCGAACTCATCACCAATGTGTCGCACGACATCAAAACGCCGCTCACGAGCATCATCAACTATGTCGATCTCCTTCGGCGCGAGCACACGCCGGAGCAGGAAAAGGAATACCTCGCCGTGCTTGACCGGCAGGCGCACAAGCTCAAAAAGCTGACGGTCGATCTGGTCGAAATGTCGAAGGCTTCGACGGGGAACCTCCCCTGCACGCTCTCGCGGCGGAGCGTGCGCGAGCTGATCGATCAGGCGGTCGGGGAGTACGCCGAGCGGCTGATGCTCGCGCAGCTCGAGCCGGTCGTGACGCTGACGGAGGAGCTGTACTGTATGTGCGACGGCGCGCTGATGTGGCGCGTGCTCGATAACCTCCTCTCCAACGCCTGCAAGTACGCCCAGAGCGGCACGCGGCTCTATCTCGGCGCGCAGCGCGTGGGGGACACGGTGGAGTTCACCTGCAAGAATATCTCGCGCGACGCGCTCAACATCGACCCCGACGACCTGCTCGAGCGCTTCGTGCGCGGCGACAGTTCGCGCACGACCGAGGGCAGCGGACTGGGGCTGAACATCGCCAAAAGCCTTGTCGAGCTGCAAAAGGGCAGTTTCTCGCTCGCCATCGACGGCGATCTCTTCAAGGCGCGCTTCAGCCTTCCCGCGGCGTGAGGCGGATATCTTAAAAACAACTTAAAGAAAACCGTATCCGGCTGTTAAAGACCGCCTGTTATCCTTGAAGCATCTCAAGGAAAAGGCGGTCTTTTTTATGCTCGATTCGATCCTCTTTGCGCTGACGCTGCTGCTCAAAGCGTCGAGCCTGTGGTTTTTCGCCGTGGCGATCTTCGCCCTGCGGCGGCCGAAGCCCTATCCGGTCGCGGCACCGCGCACGCGCTTTGCCTGTCTCATCGCCGCGCGCAATGAGGAGGCGGTCATCGCCGCGCTCGTCGAGAGCCTGCGCGCGCAGCACTATCCCGCCGCGCTTTACGACATTTTTGTCATTCCCAACAACTGCACCGACGCCACCGAGGCGGAGGCGCTGCGCGCGGGCGCGAAGATCTTCCGCTGCTCCGAGCCGGTGCGCTGCAAGGGCGACGCGCTGCACGAGGCTGTCAGCCGGCTGCTGCCGCGCGGCTACGACGCCTTCTGCGTCTTCGACGCGGACAACCTCGTTGACGCGGACTTCCTCGCGCGCATGAACGATGCCTTCTGCGCGGGCGCGGAGGTCTGCAAGGGCGCGATGCGCGTGAAAAATCCGCACGAATCGTGGCTCGCGGGCTGCTACGGGCTGTATTTTACCCTCTTCGACACTTTCTTTTCCCGCGCCCGCATGAACTGCGGTCTGAGCGCGAAGCTCGTCGGGACGGGCTTCGCCGTCCGCCGCACGGTGTTCGAGCGGCTCGGCGGGTGGAACACGGTGACGCTCGCCGAGGACGCGGAGTTTTCCGCGCAGTGCGCCGCGCTCGGCGTGCGCGTCTGCTTCGTGCCGGAGGCATTGACGCACGATGAAGCGCCCGCGCGCCTTGCGCTCTCGCTCCGCCAGCGCCGGAGATGGTGCAGCGGCATCATGGACGCGGCAGGTCGGGAGCGGAAGTCTCTTTTCTCCGCGCTCGGCGGAAGCGCGCCGCTGCGCGCCCTCGATGCGCTGCTCTTCCTCCATGCGCCGATGCTCCAGGCCGTCATGCCGGTCCCCTTTGCGCTCTCGCTGCTCTCCGCAGTGGCGCAGGGACGACTCGCCGCTTTCGCGCTCACGGCGGGAATTACGGCGATGGTGTGCGCGCTCGGCTGCGCTGCGTTCGCGGCGCTCCTCGCGCTCCTCGGCGGCTATCGCGGCGTGGGCAGAAGTGTGCTCGGCTTCCCACTCTTCATGGCATCGTGGCTGCCGCTGCAGGTCATTTCGCTCGTCCATCGCACGCGGAGCTGGCAGCCCATCGCGCACGGCTGCGCCCTGCGCTGCGCGAGGCCGGACGCGGCGCGGACATTTTGACGGAGACTTAACCGTTTGTTCATAATTTGTTCACAGCAAACCTCACAAAATGCGGTATCATAAAAACAACTGTTTTATCGTATTCTACGAAGACGGGAAGCATAGGAGGTGCGCTATGGGCAAATTTGTACCGAGCTACAGCGGGACGCTGCGCAGCCATTCGCTCACGCTGCCGCACTGCATCAGCGAATGCAGCGGTATCCGCATTTTCGGCAAGCGGATCAAATCCATCGCCTTTTCGACCGATGTCGCCATCGTGAAGAACATCAACGCGGACGCGATCATCGCGGTCTATCCCTTCACGCCGCAGGCGTCCATCTCGCAGGCGATCATCTCGGTGTCCGATGTGCCGGTATTTGTCGGCGTGGGCGGCGGCTACACGAACGGCAGCCGCAGCGTGCGCCTTGCCATGCAGGCGGAGCATCAGGGGGCTTACGGCGTGGTCGTCAACGCGCCGATGCCGAACGAGGTCATCGCGGAGATCAAGTCCGTGGTGGATATCCCCGTCATCGCGACGGTCGTTTCCGACCAGTCGGACTTCCGCGGGCGCGTGGAAGCGGGCGTGGACATTTTCAATGTCTCCGGCGCGCGGGAGACGGCGAACATCGTCCGCCATATCCGCGAGCAGTACCCGCACGCCGCCATCATCGCCACCGGCGGCCCGACGGAGGAGAGCATTCTCGAGACGGTCCGCGCGGGCGCGAACGCCATCACGATCACGCCGCCGACGACCGGCGAGCTGTTTGCCGCCATCATGAAGGATTACCGCGAGCGTAAATTATAAGCGTTACATAGGAAAAGGCTCCCGCCAAAGCGGGAGTCTTTTTAGCGTTTGCCGTCCTATCGCCCGAGCAGCTTTTTCGCGCCCATGAGTATCGCCGCGGAGAGCATGATGCCAAGTGTGTTCAGAATGATATCGTTGAGATCGAATGCCCTGCCGAAAACGGGCTGCAACACTTCGATGGCGAGCACCGTTAAAGCTCCGGCGGCAACGGTCTTTTTCCAGGTCGGTTTTTCCTGCGACAGAGGGTAGAGAATGCCAAAGGGCAGGAACATCAAAAAGTTTCCTATGACCTCGCCGCCGATGTGATGGAAGAAATCGGGCACGAGGTCAAATTCCCCGCCGAACCACCGGATCGTGCGCCCCGAATCGAACGGATAGAACAGGTTATGATAAAAAATGCCCATCAGGTCCAGCCCGATCACGAGGCAGACGAGCCCCGTGAGATAGCAGACAAACATACAGGAGAATACTTTTCTGCCGACGGGAGTCACTTTGTCCTTTCGATACCGGACAAACCCGTAGACCGCGCCTGCCGCCAATGCGATCGGCAATGCCTGCAAAAAGTAACCGATATAGGTGTTAAAGAAGAAGTATTGGAATGTCATATCATCGGGGAAATACATGGCGCCCTCCGTTGTCGATGCGGATTTGATTTCTTATAGTATACCATAGTTTCGCGCGTTCCGCAAGGAGTGGAGCGATGCAAAAGAGCGGGGACGGCGGGCGATGCCGAATATCACCGAATGCGGGGCTTGCCGAAGCGCGGCGAATGGGGTAGAATGGCAGAGACAGGAATTGCCGCATGAGGCGGCGGAACGGAGGAAACGATATGCCCCATATCCCGAGCGCTCCGACCGCGGAGCTTTCGATCCTGCCCTTTGCCGAGGCGATGGCGCGCAGCGGGCAGTCCGGCGGCTACGACGCCGCGCGCTGGCTCTATGTGCCGGACTTTTACACCGAGTACCGTTATATCCTCGGCACGCGCGGAGAACGGCCGCTCGTGTGCATCGGCATCAATCCCTCGACGGCGGAGCCGGACCATCTCGACCCCACGCTCCAATCGGTCGAGCGGATCGCGGGGAACAACGGGTACGATAGCTTCCTGATGTTCAATGTCTACGCCCAGCGCGCCACGCGCCCGAAGGACATGGAGCCGACGCGCAGCGAGGCGCTCCACCGCGCGAATATGGAGGCGTTCGACTATATCCTCTCGCTCTCCGAGCGTCCCGCAGTCTGGGCGGCATGGGGGAACATCATCGAGCAGCGCGCGTACTTAAAGGACTGCCTTGCCGACATGATCGCCATTGGCGAGCGGCGCGGCGCGCAGTGGTTCACGGCGGGAAAGCGCTCGGTGAAGGGTCACCCGCACCACCCGCTCTATCTCAAATCGACCAGCCCGCTGGAGGGCTTTGATATCCGCGCGTACTGCGCGGAGTGCCTGTAAGCAGAGAAAAGCGGCATCTCCCTCGGAGATGCCGCTTTTTTGCTTTAGAAATGGAAGCCCTTTGGCATCCACTTGCGGGATTTGTAGTAGATGAGGAAGGCGATGCTCGTGAGCGTCCACGAGATCGGGAAGATGGCGGCGATGACGGTGTTGGAGATGTGCGAGAAGGCGTAGCCCCAGAGGTAGGCGAGGCGGACGAAGCAGGTGAAGACCATCGTGAGCGTGGCGGGGACCAGCGCGTCGCCCACGCCGCGCATGGTCGAGGAGAGTACCTCGACGAGCGTGAAGGTGATGTAGAACGGCGCGACCATCATCGTCACCTGCGCGCCGATGGCGACGACCGTCGGATCGTCCCCGACGAAGAGGCGCATCATCGGATAGCGAATACCCACGATGAGGAAGGAGAAGAGGATCGAAATGCTCAGGTGGATCAAAAGCCCCTTGCGAATGCTCTCGTGGACGCGCTCGCGGTCACCCGCGCCGAAGTTCTGCCCGACATAGGTCATCACCGCGATGCCGATGGCGTTGGAGACGGGCCAGTAGTAATCGTCGAACTTGTTGAAAGCCGTCCAGCCGGCCATGGAGTCGGTGCCGAGGAGGTTGATGCCGACTTGCAGGACCATGTTGGCGATGCCGTACATCGCGCATTGCAGACCCGCGGGCAGACCGATGCGCAGCATACGGCGCAGCGTGCCGCGGTCAAGCTCCTCACGGTCGAAGAGCAGGCGCTCGTCCGCAGGAAGGCGGAGCAGCGCGCGCAAAACCAGCGCGGCGCACACGACCTGCGAGAGCGCCGTGGCTGCCGCCGCGCCCTCGATGCCCCAGTGGAACACGAGCACGAAGAGCAGGTCGAGCCCGATATTGGCGACGACGCAGACGAAGAGGTAGTAGAGCGGGCGCTTCGAGTCGCCCATCGCGCGCAGAATGCCGCTGCCCATATTGTAGATCATCGTCGGCACCATGCCGAGGAAGTAGATGCGCAGATACGACGCGGAGGCGTCGAGCGTGTCGGCGGTGGTCTTCATCAAAATGAGCAGCGAGCGCGCCGAGGCAATGCCGAACACGGTCAGCAGCACGCCGCACACGACCGAGAGCAGCATCGCGGTGCAGATGCCTTTGCGCACGCGGCGCGTATCCTGCGCGCCGAAATACTGCGCGATGACGACGCTCGCGCCCGAGGTGAGCGCCACGAAGGAGTTGACGAGCAGATTTGTGATGCGACCCGACGAGCCGCCGACCGCGGCGAGCGCCGCCTTGCCGAGCGCGCGGCCGACGATCACGGCGTCCGCCATGTTGTAGAGCTGCTGCAAAAGCGAGCCGAGCATGATCGGCAGGGCGAAGAGCAGCATTCCTTTCCAGATCGATCCCTCGGTGATGGGATTGTGGACCGCAGCCTTGGTATCCATGAGAGCCTTGACACTCCTTGCGTTTTTCAAAAAATAGCGTCCCGCCGGAGACGACGGGACGGCGTGAGGCTATTATAGCCGCTTTTTCCAAAAATACAAGAGGGGATATGCCGAAAAATCGACTTTATCCGCGCGGGGATCTTTTGCGTCCTGCCCCTATTTCTTCACGCGGTGGTCGCCGCGGTTCGCGCTGCGAAAGCCGATCTCCGTGCCCTGATAGATGTGGAGCAGATTCATGCGATGCTTATAGATGATGACGGAGGAGAGCAGCGCGAGGAGGAAGCCGACGAGAAGACTGTCCGTCCACGCGGCGTAGAGCGGGAAGCTCACGACCGTGGTCATGGTGCCGAGGACGATGTAGTCCGTTGTGAGCGTGACGAGAATGACGGCGAGCATCAAAACGATGGCGAACTTCCAGTGCATGGCGAGGACCATGCCCATGTAGGGCGCGAAGCCCTTGCCGCCGTGGAACTTGAGATAGAAGGGGAACATGTGCCCCATCACGCTTGCGATGCCGGCGACCGCGCCGGCGAGCGCGGTCTCGGGGAAGAGCCATGCGCACAGCAGCACCGCGGCGGCTGCCTTGCCGATGTCGTGCAGTCCCACGAGCAGCCCCGCGCGCCAGCCCATGAGGAGCATCGCGTTCGACGCGCCCGGATTGCCGCTGCCGCCCGCGCGGAGATCGACCTTTTTGAAGGCGGCAAGATAGGTCGCCATATTGGAAGAGCCGAGAAGATAGCCGATGAGAGCCGAGAGAAGATATGCCATGGTGTGCGCCTCCGTCAGTTTTCCGCAAAGCGGAGCTTTGCCTTTTCGATCTTTTTTTCGTAGCGGTCCTGCTCCGAGAAGATGCAGCCGCAGTATTTCTGCATATAAAGCCCCAGCTCGCGCGCCTTCGCCTGCCCCTCGCGAAAGCCGGAACGGAAGTCGCGGTAGAGGAACTCCACGCCGTGTTTCTTCGCCATCGTCTCGCCGACCGCGCGCAGCAGCTCGTGATCCTGATAGGGCGAGATGAGCAGCGACGAGGTGAACGCCTCGTAGCCGTGCTCTGCGGCGTATTTCGCCGCCGTGCCGAGGCGGAGCGTGTAGCAGTGCGCGCAGCGGCGGTCGATGTCGGCGGCGACGGCGCGGACAAAGTCACGCAGACCGTAGTCCTCCAAGATATGCACCTCCACGCCCTCGCGTTCACCGTACTCCAAAAGCGCCGAGCGGCGCGCGTCGTACTCCGTCCAGGGGTGGATATTGGGGTTGAACCAGAGCGAGACCGGCTCGATGCCCTCGCCGCGCAGACTGTCCACGCAGTAGACTGAGCAGGGCGCGCAGCAGGAGTGGAGCAGGATCTTTTCCATTTGGGTCGCTCTCCTTTACAGGATAGAATGTTTATTAACGGGATTTTATCACAGTTTCTTCACTTTGACAATGCCCGCTTTTTCCGATTGACGAACAGAGTATAGATATAGTATAATATCTTGATTTAATATGAGCGCTGAAGGAGAAAGAGACTATGTGGATCGCGGATCAATGGGAGGATTACGAGCTGCTCGACTGCGGCGGCGGAGAAAAGCTGGAGCGCTGGGACAGGCAGCTCCTCGTGCGTCCGGATCCGCAGGCGATCTGGGAGACGGCGCACACGAACCGAGGCTGGAAGACGGCGCAGGGCCGCTATCACCGCTCGTCCACGGGCGGGGGACACTGGGAGAAGGAAAAGCTCCCCGAGCAGTGGCTGATGCGCTATCGCGACCTCACCTTCCGCTGCAAGCCGATGAACTTCAAGCACACGGGGCTCTTCCCCGAGCAGGCGGTCAACTGGGACTTCGCGCGCGAGAAGATCGAGAGCGCAGGGCGGCCGGTCCGCGTGCTGAACCTTTTCGCCTACACGGGCGCGGCGAGCGTCGCCTGCGCCAAGAGCGGGGCGAGCGTGTGCCATGTGGACGCGGCGAAGGGCATGGTCGCCTGGGCGAAGGAGAATGCCAAGGCGAGCGGCCTTGCCGACGCGCCGATCCGCTGGATCGTGGACGACTGCGCGAAATTCGTTGAGCGCGAGATCCGCCGCGGCAAGACCTACGACGCGATCATCATGGACCCGCCGAGCTACGGGCGCGGTCCCGGCGGCGAGGTGTGGAAGTTGGAGAATAACCTCTATCCCTTTGTCAAGCTCTGCGCGCGCGTGCTCAGCGACAAGCCGCTCTTTGTCATCATCAATTCCTACACCACGGGGCTCGCTCCCTCGGTGCTGGGCTATATCCTCCATGAGCTGGTCGCGAAGAAATACGGCGGCAGAGTGACCTGGGACGAGCTGGGTCTCCCCGTGACGGAGACCGGTCTTGCGCTGCCCTGCGGCGCGACAGGCCGCTGGCAGAGCGAATAAAGGGAAAGAGACACAACTATGGCAATGCTGCAAACAGAAAATCTGACCTATTCCTATCCCGCGCTCGATGACGAGGGGCAGAGCACCCTCGCCCTCGACGGCGTGACGCTTTCGATCGAGCGCGGCAGCTTCACCGTCGTGCTGGGACACAACGGCAGCGGGAAATCCACGCTCGCCAAGACCTTCAATGCCGTGCTGCTGCCCTCGGGCGGCGCGGTGTATGTGGAGGGCATGGACACGCACGACGAAAAGCTGCTCCTTGAGATCCGCCGCCGCGTGGGCATGGTCTTCCAGAATCCCGACAATCAGATCGTGGCGAATGTGGTGGAGGAAGATGTGGCCTTCGCGCCCGAAAACCTCGGCGTACCGTCGGAGGAGATCCGCCGCCGCGTGGACGATGCGCTCAGGATCGTCGGCATGGAGAAGCTCGCCACGCACGCGCCGCACCTGCTCTCGGGCGGACAGAAGCAGCGCATCGCCATCGCGGGCGTGCTGGCGATGCGGCCGCAGTGCATCGTGCTCGACGAGGCGACCGCCATGCTCGACCCCGTCGGGCGGCGGGAGGTCATCGCGACCGTCGAACAGCTCAACCGTGAGGAGGGCATCACCGTTGTCCTCATCACGCACCACATGAACGAAGCCGAGCACGCCGACCGCGTGATCGTGATGAACGAGGGAAAGGTCGCGATGGACGGCTCCCCGCGCGAGGTGTTCGCGCAGGTGGAGCGCCTGCGCTCGCTGGCGCTGACCGTGCCGGACACGGTGGCGCTGCTCTACAGCTTGCGGCAGGAGGGCTTCGACCTTCCGCTCACCGCCATCACTGTAGACGAGTGCGCCGACGCGCTCGCGAACTGCTTCCGATAATCGGGAAAAAGAGGACTGCAACTTTGAACGAGATCATTCGTATTGAAAACCTGACGCACACCTACGGCGAGGGGACGCCCTTTCGCCGCAGCGCGGTGGAAAACCTCTCGCTTTCGCTCTACCGCGGGGAATTTCTCGGGCTGATCGGTCACACCGGCAGCGGGAAATCTACGCTCATTCAGCATCTCAACGGCCTTTTGAAGCCGACGGGCGGCCGCGTGCTGCTCGACGGGCAGGATATCTGGGCGGAGCCGAAGAAGATCCGCAGCGTCCGCTTCCGCGTGGGGCTGGTGTTCCAGTATCCGGAGTATCAGCTCTTTGAGGAGACGGTCTATCGCGACATCGCCTTCGGCCCCGGGAACATGGGGCTTTCCGCGGACGAGATCGACCGCCGCGTCCACGCGGCGGCGCGCTTCGCGGGACTGTCCGAGGATTTGCTGCAAAAGTCGCCCTTCGCGCTCTCGGGCGGACAGAAGCGCCGCGTTGCCATCGCGGGCGTGATCGCCATGGAGCCGGAGGTGCTGGTGCTCGACGAGCCGACCGCCGGACTTGACCCGCGCGGGCGCGAGGAGCTGCTCGCGCACATTCGCGCCTATCATAAGGAGCGCGGCAACACGGTCGTGCTCGTGAGCCATTCGATGGAGGAGATCGCCTGCAATGTTGACCGCATCGCCGTCCTCTCGGACGGTCATGTACGCATGACAGGCACGCCGCGCGAGGTGTTTGCCCGCGCGGACGAGCTGGTGGCGGCGGGACTTGATGTGCCGCAGGTCACGCGCATCGCCATGGCGCTGCGGGAAAAGGGACTGGACATCGACCCCGCGGTCTACACGGTCGAAGAGCTCAAAGCGGCGCTCCTCGCGCGGAAGGGGGGAGCAAAATGCTGAAGGACATCACCCTCGGGCAGTATTTCCCCGGCGATACGCCGGCGCACCGCCTCGACCCGCGCACGAAGCTGCTTGCAGCGGTTTTGTATATCGTGGCGATCTTCCTGGCGAAGAGCGCGGCGGCCTACGCGCTGCTGATCGCGACGCTTTTCGTGTGCGTGCGCATCTCGAAGGTGGGGGCGAAGGCGCTCTTCCGCGGGCTCAAGCCGGTGCTCTTCATCATCGCCTTCACCGCGCTGCTGAACCTTTTCTATACGCCCGGCGAGACGCTCGTGCAGCTTTGGATCTTCCGCATCACGCGCGAGGGCGTTTCGACGGCTGTTGCCATGATGCTGCGCATTTCGCTCCTCATCATGGGGACCTTCCTCTTGACCTACACCACCTCGCCCATTCGCCTGACCGACGGGCTGGAGAGCCTGCTCGGTCCGCTCAAAAAGATCGGCGTACCGGTGCATGAGCTGGCGATGATGATGTCCATTGCGCTGCGCTTTATCCCCACGCTCATCGAGGAGACGGACAAGATCATGTCCGCCCAGCGCTCGCGCGGCGCGGACTTTGAAAGCGGCAGCCTGCTCCGCCGCGCCAAGGCGCTCATTCCGCTGCTGGTGCCGCTCTTTGTGAGCGCGTTCCGCCGCGCGGACGAGCTGGCGACGGCGATGGAGTGCCGCTGCTACCACGGCGGCGAGGGGCGCACGAAGCTCCATGTGCTGCATTACGCCGCGCGCGACTACCTGACGCTCGCCTTTTTTGCCGTCTTGTGCGCGGCGATGGTGCTGGCGCGTCGGGTGCTGTGAAAAAACAGCAGCAAAAATTCAAAAAAAGGACACCATTATGCGAAACATTGCGCTAAAATTGATGTACAATGGTACGGCGTACCACGGCTGGCAGACCCAGCGGACGGAGTCGAGCGTGCAGGAGACGCTTGAGCGCGGACTTTCGATGGTCTGCGGCGAGCGCGTGAAGCTCACCGGCGTCGGCCGCACGGACGCGGGCGTCCATGCCGAGCGCTATGTTGCCAATTTCCGCACGGACAGCCGCATCCCCATCGACCGCCTGCCCTTTGCGGTCAACACCCACACGCCGGAGGATATCGTCGTGCGCGAGGCGGTGGAGGTCGCGGAGGACTTCAACGCCATCGGCTCGTGCATGAAAAAGGAGTACACCTACCGCATCTACAATTCGCGCATCAAAAATCCATTTTATGTGGACAGGGCGTACTTCTACCCCAAAAAGCTCGACGAGGCGGTGATGGACGCGGCGGCGCGCGCCTTTGAGGGCACGCACGATTTCCGCGCCGTGCGCTCGGTCGGGACGGAGACGAAGACGACGGTGCGCACCGTACACTACTGCCGCGTGACGCGCGCGGGCGAGCTTTTAGAGCTCAAGGTCTGCGCGGACGGCTTTCTCTACAACATGGTGCGCGCGATCACCGGCACGGTGCTCTACGCCGCCGAGGGCAAGCTCACGGCGGAGGATATCCCGAAAATACTCGAATCCGGCGACCGCACGCTCGCCGGCCCGACGGTGCCGCCGGGAGGACTTTACATGACAAGACTTTGGTATGAGGACGAACGGCTCAATGACTGATCAGGATAGGCTTTCGCGCGAGGACCTTCGCGCCGAGCGCGCAGTCCCCGCGCGCCACAGCACGCTGCGGCGCATGGGAATGCTCGCGGCGGTGCTCGCCGTCGTGCTGCTCGCGGTGTTTGCCGCCGCGTGGCTCGACCTCACGAGCTTCGACGGTCTTCGCCGCGCGCTGAGCTATGATAAGACGGCGGTGCGTGAAAATATCTACCGCTATGATAATGACCGCACGAACTGTTTCGCGCTCCTCGGCGAGCGGCTGATCGTCGTCTCCTCGACGCGCATGGCGGTGCTCGCCGACGACGGGACGGAGGTCTACTCCAAGGAGGTGCGGCTCGATTCGCCCGCGCTCTCGCTCGGCGGCAGGACTGCCGCGGTCTACGATGTCGGCGGCACGGCGCTCTATATCCTCGGGGAGAAGGGGCTCGTGCGCGATTTGAGCGGGGAGACCGGCGGCGGGGTGATCGCCGCGCGGCTCAACAGCTCCGATATGCTCGCGCTCGTGACGGAGAAGGGCGGCTACAAGTCCTCGCTCTCGGTCTACACCTCGCTCTTCGAGCGCGCGTTCACCTTCAATTCCTCCAACCGCTATATGCTCGACGCCTGCGTCGAGCGCGACGGGGAGCATGTCGCCGCCGCGATGGTCGGCGCGGAGAACGGCGCGTTCGCGTGCAGGGTCGTGCGCTACGCGCTCGACCGGGAGACGGCGGTGTCCGAGTGTACGGCGGGCGACGCGCTGCTCTATGAGCTCGGCAGCCTCGGCGGGACGCTCGTGGCGGTGATGGAGGACCGCTTTGCCGCCTTCAGCGATGACGGCTCGCCGGCGGGCTCCTACGACTACGCCTATCCGTATCTGCGCGGCAGCACGCTCGGCGGAGCGGATTTCGGCGCGCTCATGCTCTCGCGCTATCGCTCGGGCAGCACGGGGAAGCTCGTGACGGTCAACACCGCGGGCAACCTGATCGCCTCGCTCGATACGCAGCGCGATGTGCTCGCGCTTTCGGCGGCGGGGAAGTATCTTGCCGTGCTCTATGCCAACGAGCTGGTCATCTACACCTCCGACCTGGTGGAGTACGCCTCGATCGCGGATACGCAGTATGCGCGCGGCGTGCTCATGCGCTCTGACGGCTCGGCGGTGCTGCTCGGGTCGACGGAGGGCTGGCTGGCGGTGCCTTAATTAGAAGAAAATTTCACTTGAAAGGGAGGGTAAAAGCATGGATAATGTACTTATCATCGATCTTGCGCTTGCCGCGCTTCTGCTTGTCTTTGTGTGGCACGGGGCGCGAAGGGGACTGGTGCGCAGCATCATGGGTCTTGTGAGCGTTCTGGTCGCGCTGATCGGTGCGGCGATCCTTTCCTCGCAGCTTTCCCGTCCGGTCACGGATCATGTCTTTCCCATCGTGCAGGAGCGCGTCGTGAGCTATCTTGCCGCCTCGCAGGAGGCGGGCACGCCTGACGGAGAGGGGAGTGCGCTCCCCGAAGAGGTGTCGGGCGCGTTCGACGGCCTTTTCGATACCCTCCGGCGCTTCGGCGTATCGGAGGAGGCGATCGACGGCGTGACGCAGAGCATGACGCAGTCCGCCGTTTCCGCGGCGGAGCGCGCGGCGTATGCGCTCGTCGAGTCGATCGTGCGCGCCGTGCTTTACTTGGCGCTGTTCCTCGTGCTGCTCCTGCTGTGCCGGCTCGTCACGGCGGCGCTCCATGGGCTGTGCAGCCTGCCGGTCCTCTGGCAGCTCAACCGCTTCGGCGGCGCGGCGCTCTCGCTCGTCATGGGAATGCTGCTCCTCTATCTTGTGCTCTACCTTGCGCCGCGCTTCGGCGTGACATGGTTTGCCGACCATGCCGAGGGGACGCGGCTGCTCGCGTGGTTCATGGCGCATTCCCCTTATTCCATCTTAGCTTCTCTCACTTAACGGAGGTTTCCAGATTATGCAACCACAGCTTTGTTCCAGATGCAGAAAAAATGTAGCCGTCGTGTTCATCACGCGCATGGACGGCGGAAAAAATGTCAACGAAGGGCTTTGCCTCAAGTGCGCGAAAAATCTCGGTCTGCCGCAGGTCAATGAGATGATGCAGCGCATGGGCATCACCGACGAGGACCTCGACAACATCTCCAACGAGATGATGAGCGCCTTCGGCGGCGCGGAAAATCTTGAGGGCATCGAAGCGTCGGACGGCGACGATGAGGAGGACGGCAAGACCGCGACCTTCCCCTTCCTGGGGCGCCTGTTCGGCGGTCAGGGCGGCGAGGTCCCCGCGAATCCGGACGGCGGCGCGGACGCTTCGCGCGCCGAGCGCGGCAAGAAGGGCGAAAAGCCCTCCAAGCACAAATTCCTCGACAGCTATTGTATCAACCTCTCCCGCCGCGCCCGCGACGGCAAGCTCGACGCGGTCATCGGCAGGGAGGAGGAGATCGAGCGCGTCGTGCAGATCTTGAACCGCCGCCAGAAGAACAATCCCTGCCTGATCGGTGAGCCCGGCGTCGGCAAGACCGCCATCGCCGAGGGGCTCGCTCAGCGCATCGCCGCGGGCGAGGTGCCCTTCAAGCTCAGGAGCAAGGAGGTCTACCTCCTCGACCTTACGGCGCTCGTCGCCGGCACGCAGTTCCGCGGGCAGTTCGAAAGCCGCATGAAGGGTCTCATCGAGGAGATCCGCAAGCTCGGCAACATTATCCTCGTCATCGACGAGGTACACAACATCGTCGGCGCGGGCGATGCCGAGGGCAGCATGAACGCTGCCAATATCCTGAAGCCCGCCCTCTCGCGCGGCGAAATTCAGGTCATCGGCGCGACGACCTTCAACGAGTACCGCAAGCACATCGAGAAGGACACGGCGCTCGAGCGTCGCTTCCAGCCCGTGACGGTCAACGAGCCGAGCATGGCGGACACGCTGAAAATTTTGAAGGGCATCGCGCACTACTACGAGGCGTTCCACGGCGTGAAGATCCCCGAGGGCATTCTCCGTCAGGCGGTGGCGCTCTCGGAGCGCTATATCACCGACCGCTTCCTGCCGGATAAGGCCATCGACCTCATCGACGAGGCGTGCTCGGATATGAACCTGCACGACAAGAACATCAACCGCCGCATGGAGCTGCGCCGTGAGATCGAGGATTACGCCAAGGAGCGCGAGCTTCTGGAGGCGGAGACGGAGAATCCCGATTTCGAGCGCCTCGCCGAGCTCAAGAGCCTTGAGCTCAAGGCGCAGGGCGAGCTGGACGCGCTGTGCGCGCAGGGCGAGCCGGAGCTGACGATGGATAACCTCGCGCGCGTCATCGAGCTGTGGACGAAAATTCCCGCGAGCCGTATCCGCGAGGCGGAGTTCAAGCGCCTTTCGGAGCTTGCGGTGCGCCTCAAGAGCCACATCATCGGGCAGGACGAGGCGGTGGACGCCGTCGCCGCGGCGATCCGCCGCGGGCGCGTGGGCATCAGCCCGAAGCACAAGCCCGTGAGCTTTATTTTCGTCGGTCCTACGGGCGTGGGCAAGACGGAGCTTGTCAAGCAGCTCGCCGCCGACCTCTTCGATTCGCCCGACGCGCTGCTGCGCTTCGATATGTCGGAATTCATGGAGAAGCACTCCGTTTCGCGTCTCGTCGGCTCGCCTCCGGGCTATGTCGGCTACGACGAGGCGGGGCAGCTCACGGAAAAAATTCGCCGCAAGCCCTACGCGGTCATTCTCTTCGACGAGATCGAAAAGGCACACCCCGATGTCCTGAATGTTCTGCTGCAAATCCTCGACGACGGCGAGGTCACCGACGCGCACGGGCGCAAGGTGAACTTTGAAAACACCGTCATCGTCATGACCTCCAACGCCGGCAGCGACCGCAAGGAGGGGAGCGTCGGCTTCGGCCGCAGCGTCAACGAGCAGAACCGCGAGCGCACGATGAAGGCGCTGAACGATTTCCTGCGCCCCGAGTTCATCAACCGCGTGGACGAGATCGTCTGCTTCAACCGTCTCGATGAGCAGAATTTTGTTGCCATCGCGCGCATCATGCTCGACGAGCTGCGTGAGAGCCTGAAGGAGAAGGGCTTCACCTTTACCTACGACGACGCCGTGGCGGAATACCTCGCGGGCAAGTCCTATTCGCTCACCTACGGCGCGCGCAATCTGCGCCGCACGATCCAGAAGGAACTGGAGGACGAGATCGCCACGCGCATCATCGATTCCTACGACCACCCCGTCACGCAGCTTCGCGCGGTGATGGACGAGGGCAGGCTCACGCTGCTGAGCCTGTGAAGAAAAGGGGAGAGAGAAGATGAAAAATCCGTTCCGCAAGGACATTGAGCCGCGCTGCGCCTACTGCGCCAACGGCTCGGCGATCGGCGAGAACGAGGTCGCCTGCTCGCGCAAGGGCGTGGTGGACGGCGCGGACCACTGCCGCCACTTCAAGTATGACCCCCTGCGGCGCGTGCCGCCGCGCCCCGCGTCGCTGGATACGAGCGCGCACACACCGGAGGATTTCTCCCTCTGAGGAGATCAATATTTTCAAAGAGAGAAGGACGAGTCATGGAGATCAAAACCGTTTACGCCGTTTATTTCAGCGCCACCGGCAAGACCCGCCGCGTCACGACGACGCTTGCCAATGCCATCGCGCTCTCGCTGGAGCTCCCGCTCGAGACGATCGACTTCACGCTGCCTGCCGCGCGGGAGGAGAGCTATTCCTTCACGGAGCACGACCTTGTCGTGTTCGGCTCGCCGACCTACGCGGGCAAGCTCCCCAATAAGCTGCTGCCGTTCGTGCAGTCGGGCTTCGCGGGGAACGGCGCGATCGCCGTGCCGGTCGTGACCTTCGGCAACCGCAGCTTTGATAACTCCCTCGCGGAGCTGGGCGCGAGCTTGGAGAATGCGGGCTTCCATACCATCGCCGCGGGCGCCTTCGCCTGTCAGCACGCCTTTTCCGATACGCTCGCCGCGGGCCGTCCCGACCGGGAGGATATGACCACCCTCGCGCAGCTCGGCGCGGCGGTCGTGACGAAGCTCGGCAAGATGACGGAGATCCCCGCGCCCATCGCCGTTGACGGCGACGCGGACGCGCCCTATTACCGTCCGCTGGGGCTCGACGGCGAGCCGAAGAACTTCCTCAAGGCAAAGCCGCAGACCGATGCCGACAAGTGTACCGGCTGCGGCGTGTGCGCGGCGCTGTGCCCGATGGGCTCGATCAGCCGCGAGGATCCCGCCGAGGTCCCGGGCGTTTGCATCAAGTGCCATGCCTGCGTGAAAAACTGCCCGACGGACGCGAAGTTCTTCGACGATGAGGCCTTCCTCTCCCACAAGGCGATGCTCGAGCGCGACTATACCCGCCGCGCCGAGGCGAAAATTTTCGTATAAATGCAGAAAAGCCGCCCGCGGGCGGCTTTTTTGTTCTCATCGGGGGCGTGAGCCGTAGATATGGTCGAGGTATTCCACCACATCGGCGACCGCGCCGTCGCTGCAATGCGAGACGATGCGCGCGCCGGACTCCAGTACGGCGGGGATCGCATTCGCGGGCGCGAAGGGCACGGCGGAGACCTCTAACATCGGCAGGTCGTTGCGATGGTCGCCGATGCAGTAGAGGTCACGGCGCGCCACGCCGAGGAGCTCGGCAAGGCGGAGCATCATGCCGCCCTTGGTCGCGCCGCTCGCGGTCAGCTCCAGAAGATGCTCGTTGGAGTAGATCAGCTCGTACTCCCCGCCCCACGGACGCGAGAGCAGGAAGGCGCGCAGTTCCTCGAGCAGGGGATACTCCTCCTCAAAGAGCACCTTGATGATGGGCAGGTCGATCTCCTCCATGCGCTCGACCTCCTGCACGCGCGCGCGGGTCAGATGCTCGTGGTCGCGAATGAAGCGGTTGATGTGCATGGCGTGGATACGGCGGTCGTCGTGATAGACCTCGAAGGCGAGCGTGGGGAAGCGCGCGAGCACCTCATTCATGTGCGCGTAGATGCGCTCGCTGAGAAAGGCGGTGTAGAGATACTGCTCGGTGCGAAAGTCGTAGATCGCCGCGCCGTTGGCGATGACGCACGGCGCGTTCATCGGCACATCTTTGGCGTAGTTCGCGAAGGCGGGCAGCGCGCGGCCGGTGGAGATGGCGAAGAGCCCGCCGTTATCCATAAAATAGCGCAGCGCCTCGCGGTTGCGCGGACACATGGGCGGAATGTCGGTACCGTTGTCCAGCGCGGACTGCGTGTAGACGAGGGTGTTATCAAAATCGCTGGCGAGCAGCACATGGTCGAATTTCGGCATAGAAATACTTCCTTATGTTTTCTTCTTTCGCCATACAGTATAGCACGCCTCGGCGGAAATGGAAAGAGGTTTTCCGCATACTTGACAGGTGTGGTATAATAGAAATGTTTTACATTATTTGAGAGGAATTCAGCAGCTATGGCATTTCAGCTCCCCGCGTATCGCGCGCCCGACTTCACCGAAGAGCGCTTCGCCGCTTCAAGCGATGTCCGCACCGCCGTGTGCGAGCGCGACGGCATCGCGCCCGATCACTACCATTCGACCTCCATGTTTCCGGAGTATTTCAAGATCAACGGCAGGTGGACGCTCGCGCCCGAGAGCCGCATGGACTCGAGCGTCGTGCTGCGCGAGGACGGGACGCTCGATGTGGTGGAGAACCGGAATCTGCGCGCGGGAGACCGCGTGGTGATCGGCCGCACGGAGAACGGCGAGGAGGGCATCTATCTGCACGGGGACGGTTTCTGTGCCGGACTCGGCGGCGACGAGGCGTTCCGCTTCCGCCAGGGGCGCTCGCGCGAGACCTCCTACGCCCGCGACTACGATGAGCTTGTCGAGCTGCTGCGCTATGAAAAGGAGCACGGCAAGGTCGTGTGGGTGCTCGGCCCCGCGTTTGCCTTCGACGCCGACGCGCGCAGCGCGATGCAGGCGATGGTCGAGCACGGCTTCGTCCACGGCATGATGGCGGGCAACGCCCTCGCGACGCACGACCTCGAGGGCGCGTATCTCCATACCGCGCTCGGGCAGGATATTTATACCCAGCGCCAGTGCATGAACGGGCATTACCATCATCTTGATGTCATCAACAAGGTCCGCCGCTGCGGGTCGATCCCGCAGTTCGTGCGCGACCACAACATTTCCGACGGCATCATGTATGCCTGCGTGAAGCATGAGGTCCCCTTTGTCCTCGCCGGCTCCATTCGCGACGATGGGCCGCTGCCCGGGGTCATCGGCGACGCTTACGAGGCGCAGCGCGCCATGCGCGCGATGCTCCGCGACGCGACCACGGTCATCTGCCTTGCGACCATGCTCCACACCATCGCCGCGGGGAATATGTACCCCTCCTTCCGCGTCCTCGCGGACGGGACGGTGCGCCCCGCCTATCTCTATGCGGTGGACGCGGACGAGTTCGTGGTCAATAAGCTCCTCGACCGGGGGAGCCTCGCCGCAAAGACCATCGTGACGAATGTGCAGGACTTTATCCACATCGTTGCGCGCGGCGTGGGCGTGATCTGAAAATGCAAAGAGAAAGCGGACGGCATCGCCGTCCGCTTTTTGCTTTGTTCAGCCCGCGTGCCACTGCATGATGCGGCCGTCCTCGAGCCGGTAAAAGAGAAGATTGTCGGACACGGTCTTAAAGACTCCGCTGTGCCACGCGCCCGACCGGCGATGCTCCGCTGCGGTCTGCACGGGGTATTGCAGCGCGCCTTTCTGATGGACATAGTAGAGCCAGGAGTCCGCCGTCCATTTGCCCTCGGCGGGCACGAAGCCATAGGTGAGGTAGCCGCGCTGCGCCGTGCCGCGCGCGGGGAAGGAAAAGACGGCGAAGAGGTCGTTGTGGGTGCGACCATTCCGGAAGAAGGAGTTTGTGGAGTAGGTCTCCTCCGTGATCGCGGCGTAGGGCGCGGTGTGGGTCACGCTGCTTGCGTCGGTGTAGAGCACGCGGCCGGTGGGGTCGGCGGTCTTGCGGCCGGAGATGTCCCAGTCGCTGCTGTTGTAGGCGGGGCGGAGGTGGATACATTCCGTGCCGTGGAATTGCACATCTTCCGTCCAGCGGAAGTGGTGGAAGATACGCCACTGCTCCTCCTCGCCCGCAAGCTCCACGGCGGTGTCGGTCAGGTACAGCGCCGCGATGCCGTCGCTCGCGCGCTCCTGTGTCACGACGCGCACCGCGCCGCGGCAGGCGAGAAGGTCGGCTTCGGTGAGGTCGTCGAGCGCGGCTTCGGGATAGCCGAGGGCGAGGAGCTCCGCGCGAATTTCCGTTGCCTCGGCGCTGAGGCTTTCGTCCGCCGCGCGCCAGTCCATCGGATAGCGCGAGAAGAAGAGCGCTCCGATGAGGCTCGCAAGCACGAGTAACGCGATGATGCCGCCCACGAGCGCGCCATCCGACACACGCACGGGGCTCGGTGTGAGGACGTAGCCGCCCTCTTCGATCTCGTCGGAGAGACTCGAGAGGCTCTTCAGAATAAGCACATAGCAGCCGATGAGCACCAGCGCAAAGAACCATTCCGTGTGGGTCACGCCCAAAAGCCCCAGTGCGGTGATGATGAGATACCACACGCAGAGTGCCGCGGCGCTGCCTGCGTGCGGCTCCACGCCCGCCTTTTTCTGCACGGCAAGGAGCCCGCGCCACAGGCAGAAGAACAGCGCCAGCCCCAACGCGGTGCGCGCATAGACGAGAGGCCGCAGCACATCGGCGGGGAGAAGGCTCTCAAGGCTGTAGATCGTCGGCTCAAGCACGAAGCTCGTAAAGCTCGGCACGGCGCTCAAAATCGACAAAAGGAAGCACGCGCCGAACCAGCCGTTCTCACGCCGCAAGGCGCGGAAGCCGAGGAGCATACAGACGGTGCCGATGAGTGGCAGGAAAATGGAAAGGCTCCAGAAGTCCAGCGACACAGTGGTCAGGCAGCAGCCTGCGATGACATAGCCCATCGCGCTCCGCCACGGAGTCACCTCCTGCGCGACATCGTTCGGCGGCAGCTCGGGAACGCTTTGCTCGAGAAGGATATCAAAGTCGCATTCGGTCATGACTCGTCACCTCCCAGCTTTTCGCGCAGCGATTTTTTGATGCGGTAGAGCCGCCCCTCCACGGCGCGCTCGGTCATGCCCAGCTCCGCGGCGATCTGCGCCGTGGATTGACGGTAATAGTACTTGCGGTAGAAGAGCAGGCGGTCTTTGCGTGCGAGGGCGTTGAGCGCCGCGTAGAGCGCCTCGGTGCGCTCGCGCTGTACCAGTGCCTCCTCGGGCGTCGGCGCGCTTGAGGGGAGAGCGTCCGAGAGCTCCTCCGTGTCGCCGGAAGACCTGCGCGCGTGGTTGAGCGCGGTGTTGCGCGTGACGGCGGTGAGCCACGCCTTCCAGCTCCCGCGCGCGGGATCGTAGGTGTCGATCTTGTCCCACACGCGCATGGCGGCTTCGGAGAGGCAGTCTTCGCGGTCCTCCGCGCGCGGCAGGATCGGCGCGATGATGTAGCGCATCAGCGGCGCATAATGGCGCAGCAGTTCGCTCACACCGTGCTCGCTGCGAGAGCGCAGCAGGCGGACGACTTCGTTTTCTGCCACGGCGGGGACACCTCCTTCCGGTTTCTCTCTTACCCGATAATACACCGATTTTTCCAAAATCCCACGGAAATAAAGAAGGTCGGGAGCTGACAGCTCCCGACCTTTTCCTTCTTTATTCGCCGCTCGGCGCGCCGGAGGGAGCGCCCCCGCCGCTTCCGCCGCGTCCACGGCGGCCTCTGCCGCCGCGATGATGATGACGGCGTGCGCTCTTTTCCTCGCTGCCGCCCTCGGTGATCTTCTTCACGCTCGCGCTCGCGGCGGGCTTCTTCGCGCCGTCCTTGCGCTCGGTCGGCTTTTTGCGCTCGGTGGGCTTTTCGGCGCTCTTCTTCTCGCCGCCCTCGGCCTTGACTTCGCTCTTGACCTCCACGGCGCTGCCGGTGCTGCGGCTGCGTCCGCCGCGATGTCCGCGTCCGCCTCTGCGGCGGCGCTCGCGCTTCTCGCCGCTCTCGTCCGCGTGCTCGTCCGCGCGCGGGGCGGTGACCTCCGCCGCGCTCATGAACGGCTCGGCGCTGCGGAATATCGGCGTCGGCATCGCGTCAAGCTCGCGCTCGGCGTCCTGCCGGACGAAGCGCGCGGGGCGCTCCGCAGGGATCTCGATGCCCTCGCGCGAGCCCTTGCCGTTGCGCAGCACGCGGATCTCGCAGCCGTGATAGCACTTCTGGCTCTCCGGCGCATCGTCGAGGCGGACATTGACCGTCTCGCGCACGAGGTTGACAGAGCTGACATTGCCCGCGCCGTCGGGCGTGAGGACGAAGGAATCGTTCTTCGGCATTCGCTTGACGGCGTCCTCATAGGCGGCCTGCTCGTACTTCAGGCAGCACATCAATCGCCCGCAGGCACCGGAAATTTTGGTGGGATTGAGGCTGAGATTCTGTGTTTTCGCCATCTTGATCGAAACCGGCACGAAATCGTCGAGGAACTGCGCGCAGCAGAAGGGTCTGCCGCAGATGC
>CAYWAS010000007.1:0-48091 GCA_964455915.1 uncultured Oscillibacter sp.
CGTCCCAGATGCGCTTGGCGACGCGCTTGGACATCTCGATGGCTTCCTCGACGGTGACATCCATCTGAGGAACGAAGGGGATAACATCGGTGGCGCCCATGCGCTTATGCTCGCCGTGATGCTTGGTCATGTCGATGCGCTCGGTCGCGACCTTGGTGAGCCGGAAGGCGACTTCCTCGATCGCCTCGGGGGAGCCGATGAGGGTGAAGACGCAGCGGTTGTGGTTGCCGTCGGTCTGCGCGTCGAAGAGGGTGCAGCCGGGAACGCTCTGGGCGGTCTCGACGAGGGCGTTATAGGTGGCCTCGTCCTTTTCCTTGGAGCAGCTGAAATTGGGAATGCATTCGATCAGTCGTGCCATGATACTTTCCTCCGTTTTGTCAGGTTTGACAGGCAAACCCGTATTTTTTAGAATCAACACGGTCATTATACCGTAGAGGCGCGCGAAGGTAAACGGTTTTTCTTTCTCGTTTTTTTCGGGGCGCTTAATTTTTTTAGGTAAAGACAGACCGCGCTCACGGCTCGGACAAAAAGCGGCGGACGCAGGGCGCGCTCTGCACATCGTCGTTCCAGACGAGGACGGGATAGGAGCTCACGGGCAGTCCGCGCAGGGGCTTGGCGTAAATGCCGGAGTCGGGGTGCGTTTCGATGATGGATCGGGGCAGGAAGCTGATGCCGAAGCCGGAGCGGACGAGCTGCATCGCCATGGGCGTATCGTAGCACTGGCAGGGGACGGTCGGCTCGAAGCCGCTGCGGCGGCACTCGCTCATTAAATAGTCGTTGTAGCCCCAGAGGTCATCGGAGCGGAGCAGGCACATCGGCACGCCGCGCAGCCGCTCGATGGGGACGGCGTCGAGCTCGGGCGCGGGGTCGGTGGCGGCGGTCATGATGAGCTCGAGGAAATCCTCGCCGAGACTGCGCTCGTGCAGTCCGGTCGCCTCCTGCGTCGAGCGGCGGAGAAAGAGCGCGTGCAGCTCGCCGCGGTCGAGGTCGCGCAGAAGATCCTGCGGCGAGCCGAGGCGGATATAGAACTCGACGAGCGGATAGCGGGCGTGGAAGCGCTCAAGGCTGCGCAGCGCGTAGGGCATGGTGGAGTAGATGATGCCGACATTGATGCGCCCGCCCTCGCCCGCGCCGATGCTTTTGATGTTCTCCTCCACGCGACGCAGACTGAGAAAAATGCGGCGGCTCTGACCGCAGAGCGCGTGGCCGGCCTCGGTCAGGCGCATTCCGCGGCTCTCGCGCTCGAAGAGCTGCACGCCCAGCTCGTCCTCGAGCTGCGCGATCTGGCGCGAGATCGGGGGCTGGGCGACATGGAGCGCGCGGGCGGCGGCGGAGATGCTGTGGTGCTCTGCCACGGCGCAGAAATACTCGAGCTGGCGGATCGTCATGGGGCTTCCTCCTTAAGAAAAAAGACGCGATATGCAAAAAAAGTATAGCAACGATATAATAGAAGTACTTTTCATTATAGCACCTTCTTGTTATAATGCAAGATGTAAAGCAAATTGCACAAGATTTTTTCACATCGAAAAGAAAACTTGATGAAAAACGAAAAAACTTAGAAAGTGAGGACCACACGCATGATCAATCTTGCCGATGAAGCCATGACGATCAAGCTGGACTACGAGCTGCCGGAGTATCCGGAGATGGAGTCCTGCTATCGCCGCGCTCCCCGCCGCGAATCCCACCTGACCGAGGCCGATAAGGCGCTCGCGATCAAGAACGCCCTGCGTTATATCCACCCCGACCATCACGAGCAGATGGCCAAGGAGTTTGCCGCCGAGCTCGAGGAGCACGGCCGCATCTACGGCTATCGCTTCCGTCCCGCGGGCAAGCTGTACGGCAAGCCCATCGACGAGTACAAGGGTCAGTGCATCGAGGGCCGCGCGATCCAGGTCATGATCGACAACAACCTCGACTTTGATGTCGCCCTCTATCCCTACGAGCTGGTCACCTACGGCGAGACCGGTCAGGTCTGCCAGAACTGGATGCAGTATCAGCTCATCAAGAAGTACCTTGAGGTGCTCACCGACGAGCAGACGCTGGTCGTCATGTCCGGTCACCCCCTCGGTCTCTTCCACTCCCACAAGATGGCGCCGCGCGTCATCATCTCCAACGGCCTGATGGTCGGCACCTTCGACGATCAGAAGAACTTCAACCGCGCCGCCGCACTCGGCGTTGCGAACTACGGCCAGATGACCGCCGGCGGCTGGATGTATATCGGGCCCCAGGGCATCGTCCACGGCACCTTCAATACGCTGCTCAACGCCGGCCGTCTGAAGCTCGGCATTCCCAACGATAAGGATCTCTCCGGTCGTCTGTTCGTTTCTGCGGGTCTGGGCGGTATGTCCGGCGCGCAGGGCAAGGCCGCCGAGATCGCGGGCGCTGCCTCCATCATCGCCGAGGTCGACGATTCCCGTATCGAGACCCGCTTCACGCAGGGCTGGGTCAGCCACCGCACCGACTCCCTCGAGGAAGCCACCAAGATCGCGCTCGAGCATCAGAAGGCCGGCAAGCCCTGCGCTGTCGCCTACTGCGGCAACATCGTCGATCTGCTCGAGTACCTCTATGAGCATGATGTCCATGTCGACCTCATGAGCGACCAGACGAGCTGCCATGTTCCCTATGACGGCGGCTACTGCCCGCAGGGTCTGACCTTCGCCGAGCGCACCGAGATGCTCGACAAGGATCCCGAGGGCTTCCGCAAGCTGGTCGACAAGACCCTGCAGCATCACTATGAGATGATCTGCAAGTTCCACGACAAGGGCACCTACTTCTTCGACTACGGCAACAGCTTCCTCAAGGCGATCTACGATACCGGCGTGAAGAGCATCTGCAAGAACGGCGAGAACGACCTCGACGGCTTCATCTTCCCGTCCTATGTTGAGGATATCCTCGGTCCCTGCCTCTTCGACTTCGGCTACGGTCCCTTCCGCTGGTGCTGCCTGAGCCGCAAGAGCGAGGATCTGCACAAGACCGATATGGCGGCTGCTGAGTATATCAAGGCGCACAACCGCCGCTATCAGGACTTCGACAACTATGTCTGGGTTCGCGACGCGGAGAAGAACAAGCTCGTTGTCGGTACCCAGTGCCGTATCCTCTATCAGGACGCGATGGGCCGCATGAACCTCGCGCTCAAGTTCAACGAGATGGTCCGCAACGGCGAGATCGGTCCCGTGATCCTCGGCCGCGACCATCACGACACCGGCGGAACCGACGCTCCCTTCCGTGAGACCTCCAACATCAAGGACGGCTCCAACATCATGGCCGAGATGGCGACCCAGTGCTACGCCGGCAACGCCGCGCGCGGCATGAGCTATATCGCGCTGCACAACGGCGGCGGCACCGGTATCGGCAACTCCATCAACGGCGGCTTCGGCATGGTGCTCGACGGCTCCGAGCGCGTCGATACCATTCTGCGTATGTCCATGCCGTGGGATACCATGGTCGGTGTTGCCCGCCGCAGCTGGGCGCGCAACGAGAACGCCATGACCACGGTCGCCGAGTACAACAAGCTGTACGAGGGTCAGGATCACATCACCATGCCCTACCTCGCCGACGAGAAGATCGTCGATGCGGCGGTCAAGAGCATGAAGCACTAAAATCCACATTTTCTAAAGAGGGGCTTTGCAAAAAGCCCCTCTTTGAGCAGATTTTGCGCCCTGCGCGGCGCAAAATCTGCAACGCGCTTTTCAATCGTAAGAAAGGAACCGCTTTTATGAAAAAGCTACTCGTGAAGAACATCGGCCTGCTCGCGACGCCCGAGGGCAATGCTGCCCGTCGCGGCGAAGAGCAGGGAAAGATCAAATTCCTCAAGGACGCGTGGGTCCTCATCGAGGACGGCGTGATCGCCTCCGTCGGCACCGGCGAGGCTCCCGCAGCAGCAGGGGCGGAGATCGTTGACGCCGAGGGCAAGCTCGTCACCCCGGGTCTTGTCGACGCGCACACGCACCTCATCTTCGGCGGCTGGCGTCAGAACGAGCTGGGCATGAAGCTGCACGGCAAGACCTATCTGGAGATCCAGAACGCCGGCGGCGGCATTCAGTCCACCACGAACGCCACGCGCGGCGCGAGCGAGCAGGAGCTCGCTGCGAAGGCGACGAAGGCGCTCGACGAGATGCTGCGCTTCGGCTCCACGACCGTGGAGGCCAAGAGCGGCTACGGTCTCGCGACCGAGCACGAGCTCAAGGCGCTGGAGGTCATTCGCGACCTCAACGAGCATCACCCCATCGACCTTGTCGCGACCTTCATGGGCGCGCACCTCGTCCCCGCCGAGTATAAGGCGAACCGCGCGGAGTATATCCGCCTCGTGTGCGAGGAGATGATGCCGCTCGTCAAGGAGCAGGGCATCGCGAAATACTGCGATGTGTTCTGTGAGGCGGACACCTTCACCGTCGAGGAGTCCCGTCAGGTGCTCGAAGCGGGTCTCAAGCACGGCCTGCGCCCGAAGATTCACGCCGATGAGATCGAAGCCATCGGCGGCAGCCAGCTCGCCGGTGAGCTGGGCGCGATCTCCGCGGAGCATCTGATCGTCTGCCCGCCGGAGGGCATCGAGGCGATGGCAAAGGGCGGCGTGATCGCCTGCCTTCTGCCCGCGACGAGCTTCAACCTCGGCGCGGTGTTCGCGCCCGCGCGCGACATGGTCAACGCCGGTGTTCCCGTCGCGATGGCGACGGACTTCAACCCCGGCTCCTGCCCGTGCCTGAATATGCAGTTCGTCATCAACCTCGGCTGCCTGAAGTATAAGCTCACGCCCGAGGAGGTCCTCACCGCCGTGACGCTCAACGGTGCTGCCGCCATCGACATGGCCGACAAGGTCGGCTCCGTCGAGGCGGGCAAGCTCGGCGACCTCGTGATCTGGGACGCGCCGGACCTTGATTATATCTGCTACCGCTTCGGCAGCAACCTCGTCAAGACCGTCATCAAGCGCGGCGAGCGCGTGTGAGTGCGGAGAAGAGGAGAGAGAGCATGGATCGAACCGACTATCAGATCCTGAACCTTTTGCAGGAGGACAGCCGCTGCACGCTGCGCCACATCGGTGACCGCGTCGGGCTGACGCCGCCGGCGGTCTCCGAGCGCATTCGCCGCATGGAGGAGTGCGGCGTAATCCGCAGCTACCGCATCGACATCGACCGCACGCGGCTGGACTGCGGCATCACGGGCTTTATCTCCGTGGCACCCGAGCCGGAAAAGTACGGCGCGTTCTGCGACTTCTGCGCGCAGAGCCCCGCGATCATCTGCCACCATCATGTGATCGGCGTCTTCAACGCGCTGCTGCAATTCGCCGTGCGCGACACGAAGGAGCTTGACGCGCTGCTGGCCGAGATCAAGACCTACGGCGATTCGCGTACCTCGGTGGAGCTCAAAACGCTCTTTGACATCAAGGAGATCCCACTGCCCTGAAAAGCGCGGCGCTGCCCTGTTCGCAGGAATAGGCAGCGCCGCTTTCGTCAAAACTATCGGAAACGGAAAAGGAGACTATGGAAATGAGCAGCAAATACGCAGGCACCCAGACCGAAAAGAACCTCCGCTTTGCCTTCTCCGGCGAGTCGGAGGCGCGCAACAAGTATACCTACTTCGCGAGCAAGGCGAAGAAGGAGGGCTATGAGCAGATCGCGGCGCTGTTTCTCAAGACGGCGGAGAACGAGAAGGAGCACGCGAAGCTCTGGTTCAAGGAACTCAACGGCATCGGCGACACGGCGCAGAATCTGGTGAGCGCCGCCGAGGGCGAGAATTACGAGTGGACCGATATGTACGCGGGCTTTGCCGAGACCGCCGACGCGGAGGGCTTCCACGAGCTGGCGGAGAAGTTCCGTCTGGTCGCGGCGGTGGAAAAGCACCACGAGGAGCGCTATCGCGCGCTGCTGCACAATGTGGAGACGAAGGAGGTCTTCGAAAAGAGTGAGGTCAAGGTGTGGGAGTGCCGCAACTGCGGTCACATCGTGGTCGGCACGAAGGCGCCCGATGTCTGCCCGACCTGCAACCACCCGCAGGCCTATTTCGAGCTGCACGCGGAGAATTATTAAGGCAAAAAAAAAGGAAAACCGACAGCTTCGGCTGTCGGTTTTTTCATTGCCGCTAAAAGGGCAGACCGTATTTCCGCCGCACGCGCTCGAGCTTTTCGAGCATGGGGACGGAGAAGAGCCAGAGAAAGGCGAAGGTCGCGGCGGCGTGGACCGCGTCCATCGAGAAGCCCGAGGCGCAGTAGGCGAGAAAGCCCGCCCAGCTCAGCGTGCCGGTCGCGAGGAGCGCAGTGGAGGCGTTGAGGAGCGGTCCGTAGACCGTGAGCGCGCTGAGCGCGCCGAAAATGCAGAGCGTCCAGCGCGTGCGCGGGAGACGCAGCGTGCGGAAGAGCAGTCCCGCGAGAAAGCCGCACAGTCCCATGGCGAGCATCTGCCAGGGCGTCCACGGCCCCTGCGAGAAATACAGATTGGACACGAGCATCGTCATCGCGCCGATGAGGAAGCCCGCCTCGCCGCCGAGGGCTGCGCCCGTGAGGACGACGAGCGCCAGCGCGGGCTTACACTGCGGAAACATGAAGAAGACAATCCGTCCCGCGACGCCGAGCGCGCAGAGCGCGGCGAGCACGACCAGCTCGCGCGCGGCAGGGCGTCGGCGCTCGAAGAGGAGGAAGAACGGGAGCATCGCCTCGCACACGATCAGGAGCGAGAGGAGATAGTAATTCCGGTCGCCCAAAAAGCGCAGGCCGAGCAGCAGCGTCAAAATCGGGAGCAGGCACGAGAGCACGCAGGAGAGGAGCGCGCGATGCGAAGCGGGGCGGGCGCTCTCCGGCGCGGGCGCGGGAGAGGACGGCGGCTCGAGCGGCGGGGTCTCCCGCCGCTCTTTTTTCGCCATCGGCGTGCCGCCGCAGGCGGCGATGAGATCCGAGACCGTGACGGCGTCGGGCGCAAGGCCGCGCGCTATGCGATTCACCGCGGTGGTGTAGAAGCGGCTGCCGGAGAAAAACGCGCGCGGCGGAGCGTCGGTGACGATGCCGCCGTCAAAGAGCAGCGTGCAGCGCGCGGCGTGCTCGGCGCAGAATTCGAGGTCGTGGCTGACCATGACGATCGCCGTCCCCTGCGCGCAAAGGCGCGCGAGGAGGTCGGCAAGCTCCGACTTGAACGCAGCGTCGAGTCCGGCGGTCGGCTCGTCGAGCAGCAGAAGGTCGGGGCGCGTGAGCAGGAGCTTCGCGAGCGCGGCGCGCTGCTGCTCGCCGCCCGAGAGATCGTAGGGGTGGCGGTCGAGAAGACCGTGCAGGCGGCAGAGGGAGACCGTCTCTTCCACGAGTGCCGCGTGCGCGCAGACCTCGGCGAGCTCCGCGCGCACGGTCTTTTGCGCGAAGAGGAGCTGCGATTCCTGCGGGAGAAGTGCGGTGCGCCCATGAACGCTTACGGTGCCGCGCTGGGGAATCTGTGTGCGGGCGAGCAGGCGCAGCGCGGTCGATTTCCCTGCGCCGTTGCCGCCGAGGAGCGCGAGCAGCTCGCCGCGATGCACGCTGAGGGACAGGTCGCGCAGGACATCGGGGGCGTCCGGCTCGTAGCGGAAAAAGACACCGTCGAGCGCGGCGGCGACCTCCTTTTGCGCTGTAGTTTCCTCCCGCGCGGGGACCGCGCCGAGGGGGTGCGCGGCGGCATAGTCCGCGAGCCAGCTTCGCCCCTCGCGCACGCTGACAGGACAGGGCGCGTCGTTCGCCACCGCCGCCCATACGCGCATGGCGGCGGGCATGGCGAGGAACATCTCATCGTCTGCCGCGCGGAGCTGCGCGCCGACCTCGCGCGGCGCGCCGTCGGCAAGGAGCCGACCCTCCGAGAGCACGAGCGCGCGGTCGGAGAGGGGCAGCGCCTCCTCCAGCCGCTGCTCGGAGAGGAGCACCGTGGTGCCGAGCTCGCGGTTCACGCGCGCGAGCGCGGCGAGGAAGTTCGACGCGGCGAGGGGATCGAGGCGGGCGGTCGGCTCGTCGAGCAGGAGCACATCGGGCTGCATCGTGAGCACGGCGGCAAGGCTGACGAGCTGCTTCTGTCCGCCCGAGAGCGAGGCGACATCGCGGTGGAAGAGCGGCTCGAGGTCGAAAAATGCCGCCATCTCCGCCACGCGGCGGCGGATCGTCTCCGGCGCGAAGCCAAGCGACTCCAAACCGAAGGCGAGCTCGTGCCAGACCTTGTCGGTGACGAGCTGGTTTTCAATGCTCTGCTGCACAAGGCCGATGCGCGAAGCCTGTTCGCGCGCGCTGACGGCATCGAGCGGGCGGGAGTCGAAAAAGACCGCGCCCGTGCGCGTCCCGCTCGGGACGAGGGCGGTCTTGAGCTGGCGGAGGAGCGTCGATTTGCCGCTGCCGGAGAGTCCGCAGAGCGTGACGAATTCGCCCGCGCGCAGCGTAAGGCTCACATCGCGCAGGGCGGGGACGGACTGCGCGGGGTAGGTGAAGGTCAGATGCTCGAGACGGTAGAGCTCCATGCGCGATCCTCCTTTCGCTGCAAAATAACGGGCGTGAGACACAGGGCAAGATGGCAGAGCAGCAGGCTCAGGGCGCAGGGCGTGAGCGCGGCGCGCAGCGTGGGATAGTAACGCCAGCCGATGCCGCCCGAAAGGAATCCTGCGGCGAGGTACGCGCCGCAGGCGAGAAGCCACGCGAGCAGGCGCCTATCCTGCGCGCTCAGGCGGAAGGGCGAGAACGCCGTCCGCCCGGGGAGCCCGTAGCCGCGGCTTTTCATGCTGTCGGAGGTCTCGGCGGCGTTTTCAAGGCTCCAGGTGACCATGATGGAAAAGACTGTCACGGCGTCGCGCAGCGCGCCGAGGCGGCCGCGCGAGGTCCCCGCAAGACCCATACCGCGCCGCGCCGCCGCTACCTCTCGGAACTTCGATCGGAAGCGCGGGACGAAGCGCAGCGTCATCGCCAGCAGGAGCGAGAGCGCGGGCGAGACGCGCCCGAGGAGGTACATGAGCTTATCGGCACTCATGACCGCGTTCCAGCACGAGCCCCAGAGGAGGACCGCTGCGAGCAGCGCGGCGGCCGCGAGACCGTAGGCGGCGGACTCGAGCGTCAGGGGGTTGCCGGAGGGGAGATAGGCGAGGATCGTCGCGCCCTCGTGGCTGAAGGCGAGGTTGACGAGCGCGGCAAGGAGCGAGGCGGGGAGGAGATAGCGCAGTCCCTGCCGCACCGCCGCGCCGCCGCACAGCTCCACAGCGCAGCACAGCGCCGCAAGGAGCGAGACGGCGAGGAAGAGCGGGTGGAGCAGAAGCACGGAGAAGGTCAGCACGAGCACGAAGTAGAGCAGGGCGACCGTCGGGTGGCAGAGGGAAAAGGCGCGGCGCTTCATTTGCCCACCTCCCCGCCGCCGATGTCCGCGCCGAAGTCGCAGGTGTAGAGCCACTCGACCGTGTCGCCGGAGGAAAGCACGACCTGCGAGCAGCCGACCTGAGGAAACGCGCCGTTGACGCGGTACATCCAGCCCGAGCCCTCGCCGCAGTCGAACTCGTAGAGATTGCCGATGCCCTCGATGTAGGCAGAGCCGTAGAGCGGCGTTTCGGAGAACTCCATGTGGATCTTCTGCGCGCGGCACACGCGCTTTAGAAGGTCAAAGACGCTCTCGCCCTCCTCAAAGCGCATTTCCGAGGCGGGGAACAGAATGCCGTCCGCGGGGACGAGCTCCAGCTTTTCGCTGTTGAGCGCGTCCGCGTGCTCTAACAGCACGGCGCAGGAGATGGACATGGTGCAGATGAGCGCGGTGGGCGGCTCCGGCGCGGTGTCGGGCTCTTGCGGTGAGACGGCCTCCGCTGTCTCCGCGCCGCTTTCGGGCGGCGCGGAGGGCTCGTCGGGCGCGGAGGAGACGGGCTCCTGCGGCGCGGTGTCCGGCACGGCGGGCGCAGCTTCGCCCGCCGCAGGCAGGTCGATCGGCTCGCTTTGCGGCGGTATGGGCGGAGCGTCGGGCCTCTGCGCGCCGCAGCCCGCGAGAGTAAGCACCAGCGCGAGCGCCGTGAGGAGCGCGCCAAGGCGTTTGGTGAGTGTCATGTCCGTCTCCCTCCTTTTGGGAATGGTAAAGGTCTTATGCCGCCTTCGATGCGGCGATGCTGTTCATGCGGTAGAAGCTGCTCTCGCCGCGCTCGGCGCGCACGAGGGCGGCGAGAGCGCAGGCAGCCTGCTCGCTCGCCATCAGGTTCGTCTCCCCGCCCGCGATGTGGCGGAAGCCGCCGTCCGCGGTTTGGAAGGTCAGCAGCGCGTCGAGCGCGGAGTGACCGTTCTTCACGAAGCGGGCATCGTCCGTGTCGATGCCCAGCGCGTTCAGCGCGAGGAGGACCTGCGCGCAGCTCTCGGCGTTCGCCGCGCCGGAGGCGGAGAAGCCGCCGTCGGCATTTTGCAGCGCGCTGAGGCAGTTGAGCGCGACGGTGATGGCATCGCCGACCTCGCGTTGGCCTCGGTAGGCCGCGAGGGATTGCAGCGCCATCGCCGTGAGATCGGGGTCGGCGGAGACGGCGTCGGACTTCAGGCTCCAGCCGCCGTCCGCGCGCTGCGTGGAGAGAATGTGCGCGACATACTTCTCGCGCGTGGCCTGCGCGGAGGTGTCCGCGCCGCGGGGCATGGGATAGTCTGCGCTGTCGAGCGCGAGGAGCGCGAAGATCGCGCCGTTCACGCCCTGCGCCACGGTCTTATCGTAGTCGGCGAGCGGGAGCGTGAGGTCATAGCCCGCGAAGCTGCGCGCGTCCTCGCCGAGAGCGGAGAGCGCGAGGATCACGCGGCTGTATTCGGTGTACTTGCGCTCGCTGAGCACGCCGTTCGTTTCGCGGAGCGTCCGCTCCAGCGCAGTGCGGTACGCGTCGAACGCGGCAGGGTTTGAGACCTCGCCGCCGCGCGCGAGGGCGAGCACCGTCCACTCGCCGCCGATGCTTGCAACAGTCGGCGCGCTGACGGTCTTGGCAAGATACGCCGCCGCGCCCCGATAGGCGCGCTCCACGGCGGAGGGGGTCTCCTCGTCATCGAGCGTGCAGAAGCGCTGAAGAATGGTCGCGAGCTGCGCGCGCGTGGCGCTCGCCGAAGGCTCGAGCGTGGTCGCGCTCGTGCCGGTGAGGATCCCGCGCATCACGCACCAGCGCATCGCCTCGTTCGCCCACGCGCTGACCGCACCCGCGTCCTCGTAGCGCAGCGGGAAGTACCACATTCCCGTGAAGCCGCCGCCCTGCGAACGCACATAGCGGTAGAGGATCGCGGCGAGCTGCTCGCGCGTGAGCGCATCGTCGGGGCGGAAGGTGCCGTCATCGCAGCCGGTGACGATGCCCTCGCTCGCCGCCCAGCGGACGGCCTCGGCGTACCAGGCGGCCTCGCTCACATCGGAGAACTGCATCAGATAGTCAACGGCAGGGCTGCCGGCAAGGCGGTGGAGAATGGTGACGAGCTGCGCGCGCGTCGCCGTGCCGTCGGGCAGGAAGTGCTCGTCCGACACGCCGGTGAGCAGCGCGTGGTCATAAGCGTAGCGAACAGCGTCGGCGTACCACGCCGCGTCGTCCACATCGGTGAAGGGCAGCGCGGTCTCGGGCAGAACGACGAAGGTGCTCAGGTGCTTCGTCTCCACGCGGACAACGAGTTTGCCGTCCTTTTCGACGCACAGACCCGCGGTGCGCTCCACGCTGCCATCGTCGCTGAAGAGATAGACGCGCACGCGCGCACCGGCGCGGAAGGTGTCCTTGTCCACCGGCAGCTCGACCGTCAGCGTCCTGCCGCCGAAGCTGGTGATCCTCTTGCCGCCCGCCGTCACGGTGACCTGCGCGATGGCCGCACCCGCGAGCTTATCCTGCGTGAGCGTGCCGGTGAGATCTGCAGAGCTCTTGGCGGAGATCTCGACCGCGAGCGTCGTGCCGCCGTTTCCGGTCAGCTCGGTGAGGACCTCGGCGTCCAGCACGACCTGCGCCGTGCCGGTGTCGATCACGAGCTGCACGCCCTGCTCCGCGGCGGCAGCCGCTGCGGAGAGCGGCAGCGAGACGGTCACGGTGTCGACCTCTCCGCGAAGCGCGGGGGCGATGGTGATGCTGCTCTCGCCGTTCTGCTCCGCCGCGTCCAGCGCGCCGCTCAGCTCGGAGGAAGAGACCTCCGCCGATGCCGCGCCGTTCGAAACGGTGACGGAGGGCGCGAGCGAGCTGCTCGCCTCGGGCTCCTTCGCCTCGCTCATGCTGCCCGCGTCGGGGTCAAGCGTCCAGTCGTTGGTGTAGTAGAAGACGATGCTGTCGCCGTCGTCGACTGCGTGATCGCCGATCGGTACAGTTGCCAGCACACCGTTGACCTTGTAGAGCCAACCGGAATTCTTGCCGTTGGTGAACTCACCAAGGCGCTTTCCGTTCGGGTGAGTGATATAGCTGATGTAGGTGCTCGTGCCCTCCCATGTGTAGCCGTTCTCGGCAAGAACGGAGGTCAGCACATCGTAAGCGCTGACACCGGAGGACACAGAAACGCTTTTGTTCAGCCACACGCCGGTATCGCCGCTGAGGGTCAGGCGGACCGTGATGGTCGTCTTGCCTTCGTCGGGCTTGACCGGCGCAGGGGGTACGGTCGCCGTGACCTGCGGGTCGGCAGGCGCGGCTTTGTCTGCCTGCGCGTCCAGATAGATGTTATAGGCTTTGCCGCCATTTTCCACAAAGCGGGCATAGCTTACGAGCGCGCGGAAGCCCTGCTCGGTGGAGAGCGCGTTTTTCGTCACATTGCCCTTGTAGCCGAAGCCGTCCTTCGAGGAGAGCGCAAAGCTCATCAGTCCCTCAAGCGCACTGTGACCGTTCTTGATGAAGCGGGAGTCGCGGTGCGCGTCGATGCCGAGGGCGGAGAGCGCCACGACTGCCAGCGCGGAAGAATTCGAATTGCTCGTGCCGTAGTAAGCATAAGTGCCGTCGCTGCTCTGCTTCGCGGAAAGCCACGCGATACCTGCGGAGACCGCCGCATCAAGGCTGCTGTCGCCCTTACTGTAGTAAGGCGCAAGTGCGGCGAGAATAGGGGTGACCTCATCGGTATCTGCGTAATTGCTGCCGAGCGCGTTCAGATAGCTGACAAGTGCGGCTTTCATGCCCGCGCGAGTGTTGGTGAAGCTGTTGTCCTCGACAACTTTCGCCGCGTCGTAGGCGAGGAGCGCGTAGGGTGTGGTGTAAATGGCATACGAGCCGTTCGGGTCAAAGGTTTTAAGGCTGTCGAGCAGCGTGCCGCAGTCGCCGTTGAGCGCGCTTTCCGCGAGCAGGGAGGGCGCTTCGGAGGAATAGCCGTAGTCACTGCCCTTGATGTTCTGCCCATAGGCCGCCATGTCGAGCACCGTCCACGCATCGGTGGAGGAGGTGTAGGACTTGGCGATGTTGTCCATCAGCGTCTTGAGACTGACAACGGATTCCTTGCTTTCGCTCACGCCCTCGGCCTTCACCGTGACAGGGAAAACCTTCGTGTCGGTTATGGGTGTGCCGCCCTCAGGTGTGTAGGTCAGCGTAGCGGTCAGATCACCGGTGGCATCTTGCGCGGCAGGGCGATCCACATAGGCGCTCCATGAACCGTTATACTCTGAGACGCTCAGGGCGGGGTTGGTGCTTTTCCAACTGACGGAGACGGTTTTTGCACTCTCGCCCTCGCCGACTATCAGCGTGGAGGGCAGTGTGGGCGCGGTGGTCAGGGCAGTCTGCGGCTCCTGAGACAGAGATGCCCATGTGAGCTTTGCCTTGGCGTCCTGCACGACCTGATAGTTGGCATAGTCCTCAGCGGAGAGGACCGTGACGACGCACAGCGGCGGGACGAGCTGATAGGTAGAGGGGTTGCTGTAATAATCCGTATAATTTGGCGATGCGCTTGGCGCGGTCACATAGTATATGCCCGGGGCGGTGATGGAACACTTAACTTTTTCGTTAGTGTCCGTGGAAACGGTCGGCATATAAAAGGTGTCTGTTATTTTTTCACCGCGAAAGGCGGCGGGTACGGAATACGCTCCGCTTTCTTTATCAAAAACACCAAGAGGCGCGGTAGCTTGTGCTTGGCTGCCCGTTATAAACATGGAAGAGTAGCTGAGAGAAAGCTCAAACTCTTCGCCAACGGCGACGGTGAGAGACTGCTTATCGAAAAAAGCATAACGGTCAGACCATGAGGTTTGATCACAATAGATGAATGCGGTGATTCGGTCGCCGCTGCTGATCTCATCGGATACGCCCTGTGCAGAATCATCGTTGACATAGTAACCGAAGGCTCCGCTGTTGTCGCCCCAGAGGGCGGTTACCCAGCCATTGTTTGTGGAGTAGCCCGCTGCACCATCAGGGCACAGAGCTCCGTGTGCGGCTTGAAGAGCCTCGTCAATGGTGTATTTACCATTCGTGTCCAAATCGCGGACTGTGATAGAGCGCAGGAGCATTGCCTTGCCTGCCGTGTCCTTGGCAAGCTGCCCCTGATCGTACACCGTCATTTGTACGGTGATCTCATCGGTTTCCGCTGCCCGGATCGTGGCAGGCAGCAGGCTGATGACCATTACAAAGCTCATCAGCAGGGACAATACGCGCTTTTTCATGTGTTTTCTCCTTTCTTTGGTTGAAAAAAGCGTCTGCATTCGCCCGTTCCCGACGAGCCATGCAGACGCAAAAAGGGCGCACTACCCCCTTGTTCTCCACGGCCTTCGGTTCGGGCGAAGGCGATCTCAAAGCGGCCCGGGCATTCTGACTGATCTCCTCGATGGGAGCTTCACAGTGACCCGCTCGCGGGGCTTTTCACCCCATTCCCCCGGCTTGGTTTCCCAAATCGCCGCTTCGATACGGTATGAAATTTCGCCCGCGGCACTCAGAAGGGCAGAATGCCCATGAAGTATTCGACCGCGAGGGCGACGATAACGACGAGCGCGGAGATCAAAAAGCCGTGTACCATCGGTGCGGCACCGGACTTTCTCATCTCGGCGAAGCTCGTGTTGAGGCCGACGGCGGCAAGCGCCGTGACCATGAGGAATTTGCTGATCTTTTTGAGCACGGCGGCAAGCGCGGCGGGAATGATGCCGACGCTGCTGAGCACCGCCATGGCGAGGAAGCCGAGAATGAACCATGGGAAGACGCTCTTCCAGCGGATCACGGCGCGCTCGCCGGACGCGGCGGCCTCCTTCTGCTTGACGCGCATACTGACGAAGGAAAAGACGACGACAGTCGGAATGATGGCGAGCGTGCGCGTGAGCTTGACCATGGTGGCGAAGTCACCGGCGCCTTCGCTGAAGGCGTAGCCCGCGGCGACGACGCTCGAGGTGTCGTTCACTGCCGTGCCTGCCCAGAGGCCGTAGGCCATGTCGGAAAGCCCCAGCGCGCGGCCCATGATCGGGAAGAGGACGATCATCGCCATATCGAAGAGGAAGGTCGCGGAGAGGGCGTAGGCGATGTCGCTGTCCTTCGCGTCGATGACGGGCGCGACTGCCGCGATGGCGCTGCCGCCGCAGATACCCGTTCCGGCGGAGATGAGGTTGGAGAGCTTCCAGTCGAGCCCCAGCGCGCGGCCGATGAAGTAGCCGCCGCCGAAGCAGGTGAGGAGCGTGAAGAGCATGACCGTGAGCGACATACGCCCGACATTCAGAATGGTCGCGACATTCAGGCTCGCGCCGAGGAGAATGATGGCGAACTTGAGCACCTTTTTCGCCGTGAACTTGACGCCCGGGGCGGTAGTCTTCCCGGGCTTGCGATAGCCGTTGATGAGCATACCGATGAACATGGCGATGACGCTTGCGCCGATCACATCAAAGGGCAGCAGCGCCTCGATGCCCTTCGCTGCGAGGGCGATGATGAGCGCGAGGGCGAAGCCCGGCGCGTAGGACTTGAGCTGAGAAATGTGCATGGGTGGAATACCTCTCTACTTATCATGATGTCTAACAGTACAGTATAGCAAAAAAAGCGGCAAAGTCCAGAGGAAAAACGAACTTTGGCCGCAGAAGGCGGAAAAGAGGCAAGATGTAAACCTTATGTTTCGATATGGTTGACATCAGAAGTCCGCTGTGCTATACTGGCGCGGCGAGGGAGGGAGCGCATGAAGACGAGAGACCATATCCTGTGCGCGCTGTTCGCGGCGCTGACGGCGGTGGGCGCGTTCGTGCGCTTTCCCGTCCTGCACGCGACGGTGACGCTGCAATTTTTCTTCACGGCGATGGCGGGACTGCTGCTCGGCGCACGGCTCGGCGCGCTCTCGCAGGCGCTTTATGTGCTGCTGGGGCTGCTCGGACTGCCGGTCTTTGCCGCGGGCGGCGGCTTCGGCTATCTCTTCCAGCCGACCTGCGGCTTCGTGCTGGGACTGATCCCCGCCGCGTGGGTGATCGGGAAACTCGCGCACGGAAGCCTCACACCGCTGCGCGCGGCGCTTGCCTGCGCCGCGGGGCTCGCGGTACTCTACGCCGTGGGACTGCCGTACCTCGCGCTGATCGTGCGCGTCTATCAGAACAGCTCCGTGAGCGCCGGCGCTCTCGCTGCCGCCTATATGCTGCCCTATCTTCCGGGGGATCTCTGCAAGGTCGCCGCCTGCGCGCTGACCGCGCCGCGCATTTTGCGAAATTTGCGGGGCAATTTTTGAATTTTTTATGAAAAGTTGCAAATGCAACTTTTCAAAGCGGGAAATACTATGCTATACTGACAGCACAAAGGCAAGCAACCTGAAAATTAAATTCAAAATAATTCAAATGGAGGAAATACACATGAAAAAGTGGGTCTGCAAGGTTTGCGGTTATATCTATGAAGGTCCCGAGGCTCCCGCGGAGTGCCCCGTGTGCCATGTCGGCAGCGACAAGTTCGAGGAAGTCAAGGGTGAGATGAAGCTCGCCGCCGAGCACGAATACGGCATCTATGCCAAGACCGTGAAGAACAACCCCGACATCAGCGAAGAGGACAAGAAGTATATCTTCGAGCAGCTCATGGCCAACTTCAACGGCGAGTGCAGCGAGGTCGGTATGTATCTGTGCATGGCGCGCATCGCCCATCGCGAGGGCTATCCCGAGATCGGTCTGTACTGGGAGAAGGCCGCTTATGAGGAGGCCGAGCACGCTGCCAAGTTCGCCGAGCTTCTCGGTGAGGATCTCGAGCCCAACATGAAGGCCGACACCAAGGCCAACCTCGCCTGGCGCGTGGACTGCGAGTTCGGCGCGACGAGCGGCAAGTTCGATCTCGCGAAGGTCGCCAAGATGAACAATCTCGACGCTATTCACGACACCGTCCATGAGATGGCGCGCGACGAGGCTCGTCACGGCAAGGCGCTCAAGGGTCTGCTGGAGAGATATTTCAAGTAAGAAAACTGCCCAAAATCGGCATTTTCGAGAGGGAACAGGGAAACCTGTTCCCTCTCTTTTTGCATTTTGTCGCTCTGTGTCCTTGTCTCAAAAATTTTAGCACTCTCGTTGCAAGAGTGCTAAAATTCATGTTTCGTTCATCAAATCAAGTATTTTTGGACACAATTCTGCCGTAGACTATGAGACAAGAAAAGCGAAGGAAGGCAACGACCCGAGGCTTTCCAAATCTTGAATTTCGGAGGCATTCTTATGTTTGAACTCAGACCTTATCGCAACACGCACCTGACGACCTATGACCCCTTCCGCGACATGGACGCGCTTGAGCGCGCATTTTTCGGCGGGCGTGATTTTCTCGGCGATGTCGGCAGCTTCAAGACCGACATTCAGGACAAGGGCGACCACTATCTGCTCGAGGCAGACCTTCCCGGCATGAAGAAGGAAGACATCGCCATCGACCTCGACGGCGAAAATCTGACCATTCGCGCGGAGCGCCACAGCGAGCACGAGGAGAAGACCGAAAACTATGTGCGCTGTGAGCGCAGCTACGGCAGCTACGCGCGCAGCTTCGATGTGTCCGGTATCAAGGCAGAGGATATCCGCGCGAGCTACAGCGACGGCGTGCTGCGCCTGACGATGCCGAAGAAAACGGCAGAGGTCAGCGGCGCAAGGCGGCTGGCGATCGAATAACGGGAAGCAAAGGAAAGCCTGCCCCGCTTTGAGCGGGGCAGGCTTTTTCGCATCGTGTCGGAGCGGGCGACCGCGCCGTCAATCCTCGTAGACGGTGGTCCAGATCTCGCCGTCCGCGCACTCGAAGGTGACCGCATCGGAGTAGGCATAGTTGCCGACGCTGTCCCACATTTCAAAGACCATGGCGTAGTTACCGTCGAACAGAGCCGCTTCGCCGAACGCCGTGTCGGCGGTGACGGTCAGCTCATCGGCGGCGTACATCTCAAAGTCATCGTCGCCGCTGATGGAGGCGAGCTTCCAGATCGTGGTGATCACATCGCCCACCTCCAGCAGCCGCATCTCCTTGCTGGCCATGCCGGATTCGTCCAGCCCCTGAGACGCGCCCAAAATGCTCCACTCCTCGGCGGTGAAGTCGTAGGCCACTTGCAGGTTGTAGCCCTCGCCGTTGAGCAGGATCGGCACGGAGTAGAGGTTATAGTCCTCGCCCTCGAAGGAGAGCTCCATGTAGACCAGATAGCCGTCGATCGAGCCCCAGACGCCGCGGAAATTGTCGCAGAACACACCGTTTTCCCAGTCGGCGATGATGTCGTTGTCCGTGCCCAGCAGCAGCATCTGGTCGCTCGCCTCGTCCACATAGTACAGGGAGAAGCCGAGACCCGCCAGAATGCCGTTTGCCTCGGGGCCGAGGGTCAGGATCGATGTGCCCTCGTCGTTGAGCTCGAGCGGCGCGCCGTCCCAGTTCATCTCGTTCAGCGTCACGCGCTCGGGCAGCTCCTGAATGTCCAGCGAGTCCAGATACTCGTCGCCGCCCTCGGCGATCTCGCCCGTCAGTTCGTAGGCGTACAGGTGCTTGAAGGCAAGACCGGCACCCACATCGATGTAGCCGTTGAAATCATCGATGTCGCCGTTGTAGGGATAGTAGCAGCTCAGACCGGTGGCCTCGGCGCGGTAGACGCCGCCCACCTGATAGAGCACGCACTCCTCCAGCGCGTCGCAAACGCTCTGCGCGGAGGGCAGCATCCACGCGGTCTGACGGGCCAGATGACCCAGATCGACCATGTTGGTGTAGCCCTGCTCGCGGGTGTTGCCGCCGTAGTTCTCGCTCTGCGCGGCGGCGCGGCCCAGCTCGGCAAAGAAGCCGGGGTCCTGCGATGCTGCCACGAACGCCTCCTCGCCGAAGGACTCGTATGCCTCCAGCAGCGGCGTCAGCTTCGTCAGGTCGGTGAGGGAAAGGGTCGTCTGATCCTGCGTTCCCACCGCCTCGCAGCCCTCGTAGTAGCTGTTGCAGATGGCAACGCCCAGCTCGTCGCCCCTCATGGACGGATCGTCCGCCAGTGCGCCCAGCCAGCCGGAATAGAGCCAGCCGTTGCCCGGCTCCACTTCCTCGGAGCCGACCAGATAGCGGGCAAAGTTCCGGAACACCGCCGCCACATCGACGGTCGCCATCAGGCAGGTGTCGAAGCCCACCAGCTCCAGCGCGGGATCGTCCGCGTCGGCGGGCCAGACGGCATCGAACGCCGCATACATCTCGGTCAGGTCGAGAGAATCCAGACCGTAGATCTCATCGAAGGCTGCACCGCTCACGGAGCCGCCGCCGTGGTTCCAGAAGGTGACCGCCACCTTGTCGGCGGGATAGTTGGTGTTGGCGAAGTCGAGGAACTCATAGAGCGTCTGGGCGTCGCCCATGTTTGCGCCCTCCTGCTCCTCGATCAGCTCGAGCCCCTCGCTGCTGTAGAGCCAGCGCTGGATCTTGTCGGGCTCCATGTAGTCGTTCTGCCAGACGGACGCGCCGCCGGTCTGGATCACGACATTCACATTTTCGGGAAGCTGCACCTCCATCATTTCCGCCAGATCGGCGGTGGCGCAGCCGTAATTGGTCTCCAGATCGCTGCCGCAGAGATACCAGTACACTGCCCAGCTCCCATCGCCCTGCTCCTGCGTCGAGGGCGAGCGGTCGGGTGTGTCGACGGCCGTTTCCTCGTCGCCGCAGGCAACGAGAGACAGACATACGGCCAGTGCCAGCAGCAAGGACAGCAGTTTCCTTTTCATGCGCTTCCTCCCTCAAATCCCCAAAAGCTGACGCTTCTTGGCCTCAAATTCCTCGCCGGTGATGATTCCCTGATCCATCAGCGCCTTGTAGCGCTGGATCTCGGTCACCGCGTCCGTCGGCGCGGCGGAGGCGGGGGCGGCCGTGGGGACGACGGGAGCCGTCCGGACCGGCTGCGCGCCGGCGCTGCCCGAGCGCTGGACGGGGGCGTTCGGCGCGAAGAGCATCATCAGGTTCCGCGCCAGCCCGTCGAGCGAGGTGAGCAGATCGTTGTACTTTCTGATGGTCTCCGTCAGGTCCGGCGTGATAAAGCCGAAGTCGGGAGACTCCAGATCGCCCTGAAATTCCTTGCGGTAGGGGTGATCCATCGTGATCACGATGCGGTACTGCTGCACGGGCTTCGTCGCGTTGAAGCGCGGCTCGGGGATCGTGCGGCGGGTGCTGCTGTTTCCGTCCTTGTCGAGCGCGTCCGTCAGCGCCTTCATTCGCTCATACTCCTGCCGCTCTCTCAGATACTCGTTATACACGGGCTGAAGGCCGTTCAGATAGTCCGGCGCCTTGCTGGTGCGGCAGCGCAGACCGGAGGCATCTCCCTCATACAGGGCATAGTTATCCTCCAGGATACGGAACGAGCGAATGCAGCTCTTCTCGTATGCGATGGCACCCTCCTGATCCGTCAGGCGGAACAGGCCGTGGGTGAAGTCGATCCGCAGCTCGGTGCTCCAGCCCTTCACATCGAAGCTGTACTCTTTTTTGAAGCGCGCGCGAAGCGCGGCATTTTCATCATAGAAGGCCAGATACTGCCGGAAGCCGTCGACCGTCATGGCCTGCACGGTCTCCTGCGGTATGTCGATCTTGCTGTCGCACTCCTTGCAGATCGGCATATCCTCCACCTTGGTAGCGAACAGCCGCGGGGTGGGCGAGCCGCAGATGGGGCAAAGATTTTTCTTGCTGGTAAATAATCCCATGATGTCCTCCCATTCTCATTTCACATTCAAAATTCGTTTTCCGCTCGCCGCCGGTCTGCGGCGGCAAAGGGTGCTCATCTCATGCCGGACGGCTCTTCCGCAGCCACCAGATACCCTCTGCGGTGAAAGCCGAGCACGCCGCCGATCAAAGAGGTGGGAAAGGTGCGAAGCTCCCGATTCAGTCTGGTGACGGCGTCGTTGTAGATCAGGCGGCTGGTGCGCACCATTTTCCCGTAGCCGTCCACGGCGTTCATGTATTTGAGATAGCCCTCGTCGGCCTTCAGCTCCGGATACCGCTCCGCCAGCGCGGAGAGGCCGCCCAGGGTCTCGGCGATCACAGCCTCCTGTCCGGAGATATCGTCGGGCTCGGAGTGCGCGGTGATGTCGCTGCGGCGGGATCGGACGGTCTCGATCAGAGGCTGCGCCTCACGCGCGGAATATCCGCCGGCCAGATCCAGCAGCGAGGTCAATGCGTCGAAGCTGGAGGAGAGCTGTATGCCGATCTGATTCATGGCGCTGTCGATGTTCTCACCCATTGCCGTCAGTCTGTGCCGGACGCCGATCGCCCAAAGAACCGCCAGCGCAAGGACCGCGCCGATGATGATGCCGGTTATCAAACCAAACCACTCCCTTCCTCCCTGCAAAAAAGCAGGCTGTCTGTCGGACTCACCGTTCAGGACAGTGACCCGACGGACAGCCTGTTCAGTCTCGTCTTGCTTTGCTGAGTCTTTCGTTATTCGCATCAAAGGCTCTGTGCGCGGGCGGGGCATCGCTTCAAGCCGCCCGCTCCGCACAGGCGCTGCGCGTCATCAGCCCTCGTAGGGAACGCTGACGCGCTCGGAGAGAATGCTCAGCACCTCGGGGAATTCCTCGTTCAGAGAGGTGATCAGCGCCTCGAAATCGGTGCCGTCCAGCATGGAGAGATCCTCGGTCAGCGCGGTGCCGATGAAGCCCAGGGTGCTGCTCACCGCGTCCACCTCGGCGGCGGTCTGCTCGTCCGCCATCCAGCCGTTCGCGTTGACGGTCGTCACGATCTCGTTGTAGGGAATGGCGATGGCGTTATAGGCCTCGCTCAGCTCGTTGATGGTCTCCTGCGTGACAGGGTTTCCGTTGTTGTCGGTCAGGTAGCTTTCCTCTTCGCCGTCGGTTCCCTCATCTCCGGCGGGCTCGCCGGTCTCGACATCGACAGGATCGTCGGCATCGACCGGCTCATCGGAGCCGCAGGCAACAAGGCTGAGCACCATCATCATCGCAAGCAGAAGCGCAAGAAGCTTTTTCATTTTCATCGTTCCTCCTGAATTATATGTAGCCGTCTGGCTTGCGTGTATCTTAGCTCCTTTTTTCGGAAAACGGGGGCGCGCGGCCTGAATCGTACCGAAAATGTACTGAATCGTCAGTCCGCCGCGGCGACGCTAAATGGACAGGCGCAGGATAAACCGCCCCTCCTTTGTCAGAAAGGTGTAGACCCCGCCGTACTTCTGCGCGATGGCGCAGATGCTCTGCACGCCGATCCCGTGTCCGGACCGGTCCGAAACGGGCACGCCGTTTTCAAAGCGGATCGTTCCCCGATAGGGATTCGTCACCTGCAGGAAGAGTCGGTTCTCGCGCTCGTAGAACTGCACATCGATCACGCAGCTCTTCCCCTCGGCGGCAAGGCTCTGGCAGGCGTGGAGCGCGTTTTCCAGCGCGTTGGAGAGCAGCACGCACAGATCGCTGTTCGTCAGCAGGATACAGTCGGGCAGCCTTCCGCGCACCGTCATGGTCACGCCGCTTTCCTGCGCGCGCCCCGCGAAGGCGGAGAGGATCAGGTTCGCCGCCTCATTTTCGCAGTAGCGCTGCACCTTCTGCGCCTCGATCTCCTCGCAGATCCCGGAGATATAGCGCTGCGCCTCGTCTGTCTGCCCGTTTTCAATGCAGGCGGAGACATATTGCAGATGGTGACGCAGGTCGTGGCGATAGCGGCGCGCGAGCGCCTGTGACTCCCGCAGGGCGTTGATCTCGCCGACAGACTGCTTGAGCTGAATGTCAAGATTCTGCCGGATCTGACGGAGCTGACTGTAGCGCTGCTCCTCGGCGGAGTTGTGCAGCAGAAAGGCGATGTAGGCCCCGCAGCACACAAAGGGCATGAACTCCACCACCACAGGCTCGCCGCTGGTGAGCAGGTCCGTGTAGACCACGGTCGCGTAGTCAAAGACATAGTAGAGCGCGGGGATCGTTCCGAACTGGCATTGCAGCTTGACCGAATGATCCATCAGCCGGCTGACGGCCGGAGCCGCGAAGTGCAGCAGCAAAAGCAGCAGCGGTGCCGTTATCACCAGCTCCACCGTCGCCTGCATCATCGCTCCGCCGGAGAGCACGGCGACCGTCAGCAGCGCAAGCCAGCGCCGAAGCTGACAGCACAGATAGGCGGTCAGCACGGCGATGAGCGGCCAGAGGAGCCTGCCGGTCAGAAAGCGCAGCAGCACGAGCAGCGGAAGATGCACGATGAGCGGATAGATCTGCCGCTGGATCTCCATACCCCAGAGGGAGATGCCCCACATCTGCGCCAGCGGGAGCACCACCATGCAGGTCCAGAAGATACGGCGGTTCCGCGGCGTATCCAGTGCCTGACAGAACGCGGCAGAGAGAATGCTGCCGAACAGCCCCACCGCGGCATTGTTGACCGATGCGATCAGAACGCTCATGCCATCACCTGCCCGTTTTGAAAAGCGTATTCCAGATAGCGGTCCTTGACCTCCTGATATTTCCCGCGCGGCAGCGGGATCTCCGTCAGGCAGGACATCGTGATCGCGCGGGCGGAGATACTCTGCACATAGTCCAGATTGATGAGATAAGAGCGGTGCGGCCGCAGGAAGGCGCTGTATCTCTCCAGCCGGTGGCACAGCTCGTCCAGACTGCCGACGCTCTCCAGCACTCGCCCGCTGCCAAGATGGAAAAAGAGCGTCCGGTGGATCACCTCGCAGTATTCCAGATGCCTGAGCTCGATCCGCGTCACGCCGGTCTTGCATTGCAGGATCAGGCTGTCCGACTGCTCTTTTTCGCAGGCGGAAACGGCGGAATCCATCAGGCGGAAAAAGCTCTCGGGCCAGATCGGCTTGAGCTGATAAAAGTACGCGCCCACCGTGTAGGACTGCACCGCGTATTCCGACGACGAGGTCAGGAAGATGATCTTGGCGCGGCTGTCATAGCGGCGGATCTCCGCCGCCGCATCGAGGCCGTTCTCGCCCGGCATCACCACATCGAGGAGCAGGATATCGTACCGCACGCCCTTTTCGATCTCCGCCAGCAGGTCCAGCGGACTGTGGAACGCCGCGCAGTCAAGCTCCAGACCGCGCTCCGTGCGGTAGCGGTCCAAAAGCTCCCGAAGCTCACGGAGCACAGAGAGATCGTCGTCGCAAAATGCGATCTTCAGCATATCCGTTTATCCTCCTTCCCGACGCGCTCGCGCCGCTTTTCCCGCAGCAGCTTCCCGCGCTCATTTTCTTTCCTCTCTTGCAAGCGCAAGATGCGTATGATATAGTAACAGTATAAACCGTCCCCATGGGTACGAGTCAATCCTTTTTTGCATTTTGGAGAACAAAGATGAAAAAACACGACGAGAGCCTCTTTCAAATCGGCGAGGTGGCAAAGATCCTCGGCGTGACACGCAAGGCGATCCTCATTTGCGAGGACATGGGGCTGCTGACTCCCGCCTTCAAGGACGAGGAGAGCGGCTACCGCTACTACACCGCGGACAACATGACGCAGATCCGTTCCATTCGCTCGCTCCAGTCGCTCGGTCTGTCGCTCAAAGAGGTCAAGGCGTATTACTACGACACGGAGAATATGGACAACTATCTCCACCGCCTCTACGAGCTGCGCGCCATGCTCGACCGGAATATCCAGATGCTCCAGGTCCGCTCTGCCCGACACGGCGATCTGAGCGTACACAAAACGACGCTGCCGCAGCAGGTCTGCTATTGCCGCAGATATGCGTGCCGCGATGTTGCCGAGGCGTCCATCAGGCCGCGCGACACCTACATCGCCGCCGCGCGGACGGGGAAAATGTCCATGGCCTCGCGTATGTTCACCGTGCGCATGGCGCCGGAGCCCGACGCGCTGGACCTTCTGTGCTGCATTCCCGTATCCGACAGCTTCGACGGTCCCGAGCGCATGGAATTCGCCCGGACGCCCGCCCTGTGCATCTACTACCGCGGCCCTTATGAGGGAACGGTCGCGGCGATCCGCGCGCTGGCCGCCCATCTTGAGGAGAACGGCATCGAGCCCGCCGGCGGCTTTCGCTCCGTGTATCTCGAAGGTCCGCCCAGCCGCGGCGAAAACAGCGGCGATTATATCACGCAGGTGACCGTGCCGATCAGGGCGTAGTGCGTGCGCGAAAAAGCAAAAAATGCCCTGTGCAGCCGGACAGCTCCCGCCGCACAGGGCATCTCTCTCCAACGCAGCGATCAGCGCTCCCGAACGGTCAGCTCCAGCACATCGGGTCTGGCGTAGTGCCCTATCGCGTCATGCTCCATTTTGCAGGCGGCAGGAAGCGCCATATCGAGCTGCGCGTAAATGATCGTCTCCCTGTCCCAGACAGGCTCGGTCACATAATGACCGTAGGGGTCCACGATGCAGCTCCCGCCGCGGCAGACCGTCTCCGGCAGTCGGGCGATCGCCTCCGGCTCGTGGAGGTCGGCGGGGTAGGACGACCTGCGCACGATCATGTCCGCATTGATGAAATAGCATTTGCCCTCGATCGCGATGTGTCGGATCGTTGCCTGCCATTCGGGGTTGTCGTTCGTATTCGGTGAGATATAGATGGTGATGCCCTTTTGATAGAGTGCGACCCGCGCAAGCGGCATATAGCTCTCCCAGCAGATGAGGCTGCCGATCGGTCCCCAGGGCGTCTGCGTGACGGGGAAGTAGCCGCGGTCGGCATCTCCCCACACGACCCGCTCGGTGCCGGTCGGCTTGAGCTTGCGGTGTACCTGCCATGTCCCGTCCGGCGCGAAGATGGCGTTGCTGTTATAAAGGGTGCCGCTGAGCGCGTCCCGCTCGGAAAAACCGAGGCTGATGTAGGCGCCCGTTTTCTCCGCCGCGGCGGAAAGCGCCCGAAACTCGTCCCCGCCGTCGAGGACAGACGCATCGTAATAGCGCTTCCAGTCCGCCCTTCCGTCCTCCGTCCGCTTGCCCGTGCTGAAGCCGAAGTTCATTCCGATTGGATAGCCGGGGATAAAAAGCTCCGGAAAAACGATCAGGTCCGGCTTTTGCTGCGCGCTCTCGTCGATATACGCGAGCGCCTTTGCGAGTGACGAGCGCTTGTCAAACAGCACCGGCTCGGCCTGCACCAGCGCGACCTTGCAAACGGGAGCAATATCTTTCATCGTCTTCTCCTCCGTATCGTTCCGGTTTTTTCTGTCATATCGGCGTCAGCCGCAGGACTTGCGCTTTGCGCGCAGGCGCAGCGCTGCCCAGAGCGCCCAGCCGAGCGCGCTCGCCGCGAGCAGAAAGCCGCAGTAGATCGCGAAGAGCACATAGAACAGCGCGTCCCAATCCATCGTGTTGTAGGCAAGATAGACGCACACCACGCCGCCGAGCGCAAAGACGATCGACGGCAGCAGCCGCACAAAAAGCGCGCGCTCGGTGCGGCAGAGCCGATACTGCACCGGCAGCACGAGCACGACCGAGAGCACGATCGCAAGCAGGGTCAAGTTGACCTCGCCGATATAAGCGTCGAACATGGAAGCTCCTTTCCCGCCCGCCGCTTGCGGCGGGCTTTCCGGTAAAGCCTGTGTTCTGAGCATAACATGACCCCCCGCCGCTGTCAAGAGCGCGGCGGAGGGTCTTGTCATTCCGCAGAGTCGATATTTTGCGCCCTGTCCCGCGCGCCGAGCGCGTGAAGGATAAGGCTCACGAGCAGCGACAGCGAGATGCCCCAGCCAGTGGGCGTGAGCGCCCCGAAGAGCAGCGCGGGCGCGAGGGAGAGGAGCAGCGCGAGCGCGCTGCCGACAAAGAGCTTGCTGCTCTCCCTTTTCCGCAAAAGTGCCGTAAGCCCACCCACGAGCAGCAGCGCGGTCAGAATCGCCGTGAGCAGCGGAAACACATTCCCGTAGGCGAACGGGAGAGAGCTGAAGTAGGCGCAATGGCTGATATGCGGCGGCTCTCCCGGCGGCGTCGCCCAGCGCATCTCTACGCCGCTCGGCAGCCATTCGAGCACGAAGGCCGCAGCGAGGAACAGCAGCGCGCCGGTGCGCGCGGCCCTCGGCGAGAGCACACGGAGCGTTCCGGCGGGGTGCTTTGCCCACCGGAGCATTCCCGCGCCCGCGGCGAGCAGCACCGCGGCGAGCAGATAAAATGCCAACAGGGAAACGCCGACCGCAAGGAAGCTGTAGAAAAGGCACAGCAGTCCCGCGACGAGCAGTGCCGCGCCGATCGTCTGCCGCCGCAGTCCGCCGGCGTAGCGCAGCGCGGAGAGCACGGCGTCCTCAGCGCTCTCGCGCGTTTCCTCGACGGCAGTCGCTTCGCCGTTGACCAGCTCCGCGATGCTCACGCCCAGCGCCTCTGCGAGCGCGGGGAGCGTCGCGGGATCGGGGAAGCCGCGCCCCGTCTCCCAACGCGAGACGGCCTTGTCTGTCACGGCGAGGTGCGCGGCGAGCTGACTCTGTGTCAGCCCTTTTTCCCTGCGCCGCTGCGCGATGAACGCGCCGGTTTTTCCGAGATCCATGGGATACCTCCTTAGTTTTCTGCGCCCAGTCTAACAAAGCCGTGGCGGAGAGTCAATCTACGCATCATATACCCCGCGCGGGGCGCATAGTCTTCCCCGAAGGGAGGTGGGGACGGTGCGCAAAAGGACGCGAAGCCTCTTGTGTCTGCTCTCGCTGCCGCTTTTGATGCTGCCGCTGCTGCGCGCGGAGCGCGCGGTGACGGCTGTCGCGGTGCAGGGCGCGGCGGAGGAAAAGCTGCTCGCCCTGACCTTCGATGACGGTCCATGGGCGGAGACGACCGAGGCGCTGCTCGACGGTCTTGCCGCGCGGGGCGCAAAGGCGACCTTTTTCCTCATCGGCGAGCAGATCGCGGGGCGGGAGGACACCGTGCGGCGCATGGCGGCAGAGGGGCATCAGGTCGGCAATCACACCTTCACGCACAGAGACCTCAGCCGCGGGGACAGCGCCGAGCGTCTGCGCGAGCTCGCCCAAACCGACGCGGCGCTGCGCGCGGTGCTGGGAGAGGGAGAATACTGGCTGCGCCCGCCATGGGGCTTCCTCGCCCCCGAGACCGCGGCGGCGGTGGAGGTGCCGATGGTCTACTGGTCGCTCGACACCGAGGACTGGCGGCGGCTCGACGCCGATACCGTCGCGCAGGACATCATCGACCATGCCCGCGACGGGGACATCGTGCTGCTCCACGATCCCTACGCCACGAGCGTCGAGGCGGCGCTGCGTACCATCGACGCACTCGCGCCGCAGGGCTGGCGCTTCGTGACGCTCGAGGAGCTCTTCCGTGCAAAGGGCATCGTGCCGGAGCTCGGCGTGCTCTACGCCCGCCCCGACGAGGTGCGGGCACTGCAATAAAAAAGGGAGCCGAAGCATTGCTTCGGCTCCCTTTTCGGTCATGAGATCAGATCATGTTGAGGACAAGCGTCAGAATGATGAACGCCGCGCCGACCCACTTCGTCGCACGGGCGAGCTTGGCGTCCACGCTGCGCGCCTTATTGCGGGCCATGAAGGAATCGGCCACGCCGCCGATCGCGCCGCTCAGACCGGCGGACTTGCCGCTCTGGAAGAGGACGATGGCGATGACGATGAGACCACAGATCAACTGAAGAATGGTGATGAACAGTTCCATGTGAGGAGACCTCCTATTGCTTGATAAACGCATAATGCGCTGTATTCACAGTTTGTAATCATACCATAGCCCCCGACAAAATGCAAGGGGGAATTCGGCAAAAATTTTGCGCGTCTCCACGCGAGCACGCAACAGAATATTCATGCAGCGCCGATCGCTAAACATACGGCACGCGGAGCGAGGAGGCGCGGCGCGGTGAGATTTCCTGCGGAATATGTGCCAGTTGCGTGCAAATTTGCTATGCAGCGGTTGCATATTTTTCAAAAGGGGAGTATAATGAAGTACACAATGAAAAAATATGCGTCGGAGGGGTCGGGATATGAAAAGCAAACGACAGGAAAAAATTCTTGAGCTGATCGCGGCATATTCGATCGAAACGCAGGAGGAGCTGATCCGCCGCCTTGCCGAGTGCGGCATTCCGGGCACGCAGGCGACCGTCTCGCGTGACATCAAGCAGCTCCATCTCTACAAGGAGCCGTGCGGCGGCGGGCGCTATCGGTACGCCGCCTCTGTACACGCAAAGGGCTTTGACTTTACAGACCGTTTGCAGCGCATTCTGCACGAGTGCAGCCTGAGCGTGGACTGCGCAAAGAATCTGGTCGTGCTCAAAACGCTGCCGGGGCTTGCGAGCGCGGCGGGCGCGGCCTTCGACGCGATGGAGGATATGCCCGCGATGGTGGGCTGCGTCTGCGGCGATGACACGGTGCTGGTCGTCATGCGCGACGAGGACTCCGCGCAGAGCTTCTGCGCGGGGCTGCGGGAGCTTTGCAAATGAAGCTCCACTGCTTTCGCCTGCACCGCGGGGACGATCTCTGCGCGTCGATCGCGCGCTATGCCGAAGAACATCATATCGCGGCGGGGACGGTGCTCTCCGCCGTCGACTGCGTGTATCGCTGGGAGCTGCGCGACGCGAGCGGCGTGACGGTGCGGCGCGGCGAGGAGGACTGTGAGATCGTCTCGCTCACGGGAACGGTCAGCGAAAACGGAAGCCACCTGCACGCGAGCTTCGCGCGGCGTGATCTGAGCGTATTTGGCGGGCATCTGCGCCCCGGCTGTCTTGTCAACACCACGGCGGAGATCGTGCTCGGTGAGATCGAGGGCGTGACCTTCACGCGCGAGATAGACGCACAGACCGGCTATGAGGAGCTGGTCATTCACTGAGCGGCAGAGAACAAGAGGAGAGGGAGAATGCCATAGCATTCTCCCTCATTTTTTATTCCGCGGCCTTCACCACGCCGAACTCCTTGAGGCGGTCGCGCCAGCCGCCGTAATACGGCGCGCGGACATGAATGCCGTCGCCCGACCAGTCGGCGCGCAGCGCGCCGGTCTCATCGTCGAAGACGGGGTTGATGTCGAGATAGAAGATCGTCTCGTTGTCCGCAAGCGTTTGCAGCGCGGCGTTGTAGGCGTCGATCCTCTCGTTTTTGAATTCGCTGCTCTCCGACTTCTTCTGCGTCGTGTGCAGCACGCTCTGCACAAAGATGATCGCGTCGGGCTGCTGCTCGCGCAGCGTCGTGAGCATGGCGCGGTAGGCCTCAAGATACTCCTCCACCGGACGGAAGTTCACCTCGTTGATGCCGAGCATAATATAGATCTTGCCGAAGCTCTGCCCCGCGAGCGCCTGCTCGAGCGGGAGCTTTTCGCCGTTCACCTCCGCATAGGACTTGGTGAACACCTGCTGGAGAATCAGACCGTTGCGCGTGTAGTAGGTCGCGTTCGCGAAGGGTGCATAGCAGTGCAGCCCGTCGGTGTGCGAGTCACCGAGGAAGAGCGCATCGTCAAAATAGCTCTCGTCCACAGTGGAGAAGGGGTTGACGGGCTCGGGCGGGGTCTCCGGCTCGACGGGCTCGACAGGCGGCTCATCGGGGAGCTCGACAGGCGGCTCCGGCTCGTCGGGCAGCACCGACCAGGGATAGACGCCGTGCTGCGCGGCGGAGAAAAAGGCGGAGATCGCCGGCGTATCCGCCTCGAGGGAATCGAGATAGTCGCCGTAGACACCGGTGGGGTCGAGCGCGGTGTAGGTATTGAGCGCGGCGGCGCTGAGCGCGCAAAGCCACACAAGGGGCGAGAAGTGCATCACGGAAGAGGTCTCCTTTCCATCAAATCAGAAGCGGGCGTAGAGGAACGCGCCGCCCGTGCCGGTGGCAACAAGGTAAACACACAGCCAGAACACCGCGAACAGCGGCAGCCACACAAGCGGCGTGGTGCGGTATTTCTCATAGAAGCGGCGGGGCCAGGGCGTCGAGAGCAGGATACCGAGGACGAAGAGCCAGCCATAGCTCGGCAGCAGCCGCGCGAGGTCGCCGGCAAAGACGCTCTCGCCGCTGCTGAAGAAGGGATACAGGCGGGAGAAGTAGGCGGCGAGCTCGCCGAGATCCTCGATCTTGAAGATCACCCAGATCTGCGGGATCAGGAAGAGAAAATAGAGGTGCGAGAGGATACGGTGGCGCGAGAGAAAGCCGCCGAGGACGAATTTCTCCAGCGCGATGAGCACGAAGAGCACCAGTCCCCAGAGGACAAAGCTCCACGCCGCGCCGTGCCAGAGACCCGTGAGCGTCCACACGACGAGAAGGCTGAGCGCGAGCCGCGCGCGTCCGCGGCGGCTGCCGCCGAGGGGAATGTAGAGATAGTCGCGAAACCATGCGCCGAGCGTGATGTGCCAGCGCCGCCAGAACTCCGCGATCGAGCGCGAGCAGTAGGGACAGTCGAAGTTGCGCGGAATGGAGAAGCCGAGCATCTGCCCGAGGCCCATCGCCATGAGCGAATAGCCGGAAAAATCGAAGTAGAGCTGCAGACTGTAGCCCACCGCGCCGAACCACGCGAGCGGCGTGGAGAGGTAGGCAAAGCCGATGCGCTCAAGCGCGCTCCAGAGCGAGGCGAGCTGGTCGGCGACGATGACCTTGCAGCCAAGCCCGACCACGAAGAGCGAAAAGCCGTTCTCGATCGCCGCGCGGGAGGGACGGCGGGCGTCGTGCAGCGCCTCGCGCACATCGTCAAAGCGCAGGATCGGTCCCATCGTGAGCTGCGGGAACATGGTCTGGAAGGCGCTGTAGGTCACAAGACTGCGCTCCGCCCCGACCGTGCCGCGGTAGACATCGAGCACATAGGCGATGCTCTGGAAGACATAGAAGCTCACGCCGAGCGGCAGCGCGACGCGAAAGAAGGAAAAGTCCGTCCCGCTCAGTGTGCCCAGGTTTTCCAGAAACCAACCCATGTATTTGAAATAAAAGAGGCTGCCGAGGTCGCACACCAGCGCGAGCGCCAGCCATGCGCGGCGATCCTCCCCGCGCGCGCCCTCCATCAGCCGCGCCGCGGCGAAGTTCACCAGGATCAGCGCGAGCAGCACGAGCGTGCCGCCGGTCCCCGCGCCGAGGTAATAGAAAAGAAGGCTCCCGAGCGTGAGCACGGCGTTGCGCCAGCGCGCGGGAACGACAAGATAGACCGCGAGAAACGCGGGCAGAAAGTAAAAAAGAAAGGGCAGCGAGGAAAAGCTCATAGCGCGCTCCTGAAGAGAAGAAATAGAGGGGGAAAGCGGAACGGTTTACAAAATACGAAAGCCGTGGTACAATATCCTTGGCCGATAAGCGGCCACAACTTACTATAATACGACACAGTTCGCCGCGCGTCAATCGGAAATCCGTGGTGCGCGCGGGAAAAATACGGAGGCGGGAACAGGCATGAGCAAGGAAAAGGTCTTTGCGCTGCTCAGCGCGCAGGGAGAGGGCTACCTCTCGGGCGAGGCGCTCTCGGAGCGGCTCGGCATCTCGCGCGCCGCCGTGTGGAAGGCGGTCGACGCGCTGCGGCGCGACGGCTACACCATCGAGGCGCGCACGGGGCTGGGCTACCGGCTTGGCTCGTCGCCCGATGTGCTCAGCGAGCGCGAGGTGCGGCGCTACCTCGGCAGCGTCGCGACGGTCGGGCGGACGCTGCACTGCATGGAGCTCGTGGACTCCACGAACAGCTTCTTAAAGCGCGCCGCCGCAGAGGGCGCGGCGGACGGCACGGTCGCCATCGCCGAGGAGCAGAGCGCGGGGCGCGGACGGCGCGGACGCAGCTTTGAAAGTCCCGCGGGGCGGGGCGTATACCTCTCGGCACTGCTGCGCCCACAGCTCTCCCCCGAGCGGCTCATGCCGCTCACGGCGCTCGGCGCGGTGGCGGGCTGCAACGCCATCGAGCGCGCCTGCGGCGTGCGGCCGCAGATCAAGTGGACGAACGACCTTGTGCTGAACGGGAAAAAGCTCAGCGGCACGCTCACCGAGCTCTCGCTCGAGGGCGAGACGGGAGCGCTCGACTATGCGATCATCGGCATCGGCATCAACTGCAACCACACGCGCGAGGACTTCCCGGGCGAGCTGCGTGAGATCGCGACCTCGCTTTTCCTCGAAACCGGAAAGCGCGTGCAGCGCGCGGCGCTTGCCGCCGCACTCATCGAGGAGTTAGATGCGCTCAGCGCGGCGCTCGTGCGCGGCGACACGGCGGACTATCTTGCCGCCTACCGCCGCGACTGCCTGACCATCGGGCGCGAGGTGCAGCTCCTCTGGCAGGATACGCGCGAGCACGTCACGGCGCTCGATGTCGATGAGCAGTTCGGCCTTGTCGTCCGGCGCGAGGACGGACGGATCGAAACGATCCGCACGGGCGAGGTGTCGGTGCGCGGACTGTACGGGTATGTAGAATAAGGAGAAAACAGAATGAAATTGCTTTGGACACTTTTCTGGACATTTGCCAGGGTCGGCGTGATGACCTTCGGCGGCGGCTACGCGATGCTGCCCATTTTGCAGCGCGAGATCGTTGAGAATAAGGGCTGGGCGACGGAGGAGGAGCTTGCCGACTGGTTCGCCATCGGCCAGTGTACCCCCGGCATCATCGCGGTGAACACCGCGACCTTTGCCGGACGCAAGACCGCCGGCATCATCGGCGGCATCGTGGCGACGCTCGGGCTGGTGTTCCCCTCGCTCATCATCATCACGCTGCTCGCTGGTGTCATCACGAGCTTTGCCGAAGTCGCGTGGGTCAAAAACGCCTTCGCGGGCATTCGCGTGTGCGTGTGCGTGCTGATCTTCAACGCGGTCGTGAAGCTGTGGAAGAAGGCGGTGATCGACAAAAGGACGCTCGCGCTCTACCTTGTCATTCTGCTCGCCTCGGTTTTGACAGACTGGTCGCCGGTCGTCTTTGTGCTCTTTGCCGCCGTGAGCGGCATCGTGCTGCAAAGCGCGGCGGGGAAGGGCGGTGACGCGGCATGACGATCTACTTGCAGCTTTTCTGGGAGTTTTTCAAAACCGGACTCTTCGCCGTCGGCGGCGGCATGGCGACGCTGCCGTTCCTCTATGATATTTCCGACAAGACCGGCTGGTTCACCTACGCGCAGCTTGCGGACATGATCGCGGTGTCCGAATCCACGCCCGGGCCCATCGGCGTCAACATGGCGACCTATGTCGGCTTCATCACCGGCGGACTTCCCGGCGCGGTGATCGCGACGCTCGGACTGATCACGCCAAGCATCATCGTCATTCTCATCATCGCGGCCTTTTTGCAGGCGTTCCGCGACAGCCGCTATGTCGCCGGCGCGTTCTACGGCCTGCGCCCCGCCTCCACCGCGCTCGTCACGGCGGCGGGACTGGTGGTCGTGCGGGAGGCGTTCACCGTGCCGACCGGCTTTTTCTGGCAGGGGGGACTCCTCGCCGTGGTGCTGCTCGTGCTCACGCGCTTTGTCAAGAGGACGAAAAACTGGCACCCGATCGTCTTCATCGCTCTCTCGGCGCTCGCAGGCGTCGTGTTCCGCTTCGCGGGCGCATAACGATCAAGGCAGAAAAAAGGGGAGGTCTCCCGAGCGGGAGACCTCCCCTTTTTCTTCGACTGCTCACGCCTCGCAGGCGATGTGATTGGCGATGCGCTGCATGATCATCTCCAGCGCGACGAGGTTGTGCCCGCCCTCGAGCACGATGATGTCCGCGTATTTGCGGCTCGGCTCGACGAACTGCTCGTGCATGGGCTTGACGGTGGTGAGATACTGCGTCACGACGCTCTCGAGCGTGCGGCCGCGGTCGCGGATATCGCGCAGGGCGCGGCGCAGAATGCGCACATCGGCGTCGGTCTCGACGAAGATCTTGATGTCGAAGAGGTCGCGCAGCACGGGGTCCTGGAAAATGAGGATCCCCTCGACGATGATGACCTTGGTGGGCTGCACCTCGAGCGTCTCGTCCGTGCGGTTGTGGTCGACGAAGGAGTACACGGGACACTGAACGCTTTGCCCCGCCTTCAGCGCGCGAAGGTGCTCGATGAGCAGGCTCGTTTCAAAGGCGTCGGGGTGGTCGTAGTTGACTCTGGCGCGCTCGTCGTAGGTCTTGCCGACCTGACGGCGATAGTAGCTGTCGTGTCCGATGACGGTGACGGCGTCTCCGAAATGCTCCTTGAGATGGCGCGTGAGGGTCGTTTTGCCCGAGCCGGTGCCGCCGGCGATGCCGATGAAAATGGTGCTCATAGACCTGCTTCCTCCCTGCTGTTCTCTGTTCTGCTCCCATTATAAAAAGCACGGCGGGAAAAAGCAAGAGCCTTGCGGGGGGAATAAAAATTTTCCGCGAAATGGCGCGACAACGGTTGACGGCGGGGCGAAAAGAAAGTATTATGTAAAATAAGATCGCGCCGCAGGCAGAGCTCTGCGTTATCAAGGAGGCCAAACGATGGATCTCATCAAATGTCCGTATTGCGGAGAGGAATATTCGCCAAGCTACCGCAACTGCCCCTTCTGCGAGGAGGAGGGCTATTCCCGCCGGACGCCAAAGCACAGCAGCCGCCATGTTTCCGAGAAGAAGCACACGCACTCGGCGCGCGGTCCGCTCGCGGTGGTGCTGGTGGTGGTGCTGGCGGTCTTTTCGTGGTATCTCTTCGGCGGAAAGCTCATGGAAAAGCTGCGCGTGGACGATGTCCCCCCGACCGAGCAGGGAGATCCCCAGACGCCGAGCGATCCCATCATCGTGCCGGACGAGCCCGATGTGCCGGACGACGGCAGCGCGGACGATCCCGCCCCGCCCGATGACGGCGGCACGGACGAGCCCACCGTCCCCGACGAGCCCGACGATCCCGCGCCGCCCGAGGTGTCGGTGGACCCGACGCCCGCGGTCGATCCCGCGAAGCTGTCGATGAAGACGAATGTCGGCTCGCTCTCCAAGGCACCGGGGACGGACAGCTATGACTGCTCGATCACGACCGCCGACACCTACATCAAGCTCATCGTGCAGGGCACCGACGCGCAGGTGAGCTGGTCGAGCGCGAACACCTCCGTCGTGACGGTCGCGGCCGACGGCACGCTCAAGCCGCTCAAGGCCGGTACGACGACGGTGACCGCGAGCGTCGGCGGTGCAACGCTCGAGTGCATCGTGCGTATCCGATAAAAAGGTCGAAAAGAGGCAGCCGAAAGGCCAATGTCATTAAGTTAAGCCAAAAACCCAGTCGTTAAGGAGCGGAAACTTGCTTTCTGCTCCTTAACGACTGGGTGCTTTTTAAGCTGTTGCATTTAATTAACCGCAGATTGTGAACGGATTGTAAAGAAATGCTCTATTCGCTTGCCTTTTCCACGGTGGTGAGGTACAGTAAGCTAAACGCCGTGGTGAACGGTGTTCGCAAGCAGAATTTGAAACAGCCAAAATGTGAGAGTTTAGTAAGATGGTTTTAAGTTTTTGAAATTTTAAGTGTTTCTATTGAGAGTTAGCCTAAATTTGAGAGAATAACCGAACAAGCCAAAGTAATAGTAGCGAGCATTTGAACATCAAGCGTACACGCCCCCGAAAGGCGTGCGTTTGGTGTTTTCTTTTTCATCCGGCGAATATTCGTTCGGAGGCTAACTCAAATGACAATTTCAAATATTCTTTTAGCACTCAATGCCGCAATCAGAAATGCCGCACAGCGTATCAGCGGCAAGAGTTTTTCTCGCAAGAGTGCGCTGACCGCTGAAAAGGTCATATCCACTTTGGTGAGTGCAGAGGGTGGCTGTTTAGCTAAGATTTTGCACGACGCAGGTATTCAAGTGACCGCGTCCGCACTCAGTCAGCGCCGCACTCAAATCCCGACCGAGGTGTTCCATTCCGTTTTCACAAACTTCAATTCCGCTTGCGCCGACGATGACTTGTTTCGTAGCTATAAGCTGCTTGCAGTGGACGGAACGGTGGTCAATCTCCCGCGCAATCCCAATTCGCCCTCGTTCGTTCAGAATGAGGGTATTCCCAAAGGTGTAAATCAGCTTCATGTGACCCCGCTTTACAATATTCTAAGCCGTACATTTGCTGATGTAGTCATTCAACCCGAACCGAAAAAAGACGAAATCGGCGCGTTGGTGGAGATATTAAAACGCAGCACTTTCCCGCAAAAAACGCTGATAATAGCCGATAGAGGTTTTGAAAGCTACAACTTGATTGCTCATTGTTTGGAAAAGCTGAATGTGGATTTTCTCATTCGTATCAAGCAAAGCCACTCCGCCATGCGTGAGGTGGCAAAGCTGCCGATGATGGAACTGGACTGCATGATAGGGTTTACGATCACCACCACACAGACCAACGAGGACAAGAAAGGCGGCTATATCCACCTGCAAGTCCCAAAGAAAAGCAAGGCAGGCTCCAAGACGCGGCGCGGACGTTGGGACTTTCCCTCACCTTATCCCATACGCTTCCGCATTTGCCGTTTTCTGCTGGATAACGGCGAGTTTGAAACGGTAGCGACTTCATTACCGCGTTCCTTCAGCTTGGACGATATAAAGGAGTTGTACCACTTGCGTTGGGGTGTAGAAACGGCATTCCGCGATTTGAAATACACGCTTGGGCTTGTCAATCTGCACGGCAAGTCTGACGCGTTCGCGGAACAGGAGATTTATGCCAGTCTGACTGCGTTCAACTTCGCAAGCCGCGCTTGCCGCGAGGTTGTCGTCCGTCAACCGAAAAGCGGTGTGTATGCCTACAAGGTCAACTTCAAAATGGCGGTCACGCTCTGCAAGGAGTTCTTGCGAACGCCCCACGCAGACAGCGAAAAGCTGTTGGAGGAAATCGCACGGTACACCGTTCCCGTCCGTCCCGACCGACAGGACGAGCGCAATTTGAAAACAAAAGGCTTCGCGGGATTTGTTTACCGCATAGCCGCATAACAAAAAAAGAGGGGCTGGGGGTAACGACCTCCAGCCCCTCAACACATTTATTTTTCAAAAAGCCTGTTTTTGACCGCCCAAAGCGGCGATTTTCAGAAAAGAAATGCCGCCTTAACTGAACAACTCATCAAAACCGCCGCGACAGCGAATGTCCTACCCAAAATCTCAACAAGTCCCGTAAAAACGGCAGAAATCAGCCGACTTTTTTCAACCAGCAAACAGCTAATGCCCACCGCAAAATCTCAACCAGTCCACGAAATGTTATAAAAATGGCGGTCTACGGATTTTTTGCGGTGGGCATTTTTCGAGAAATTTTCTGTGAAAAAGCCGTTAAGTTAAGGGAAACGGAAAAATCTCAACAAGTCTGCGGAAGGTATCAAAAATGCAACCAAAATCGCTCCAAAGGTCAAGAATGGGTAAAATTTCAACCGGTCGGCGGAATGCTTCAAAAATCGTACCGAAATAACTCAAAAGGACAACAAGAGCCGAGAATCATCACAAGTCCTGTTCCTGTATTAAAAATCTGTGGAAAAATCGTTCTGCGGAATATGAAAAAAGCGGGCATTCGCCCGCTTTTGGTCTTGCATTTTGTCTGCAATAGGGGTAGAATAGGTTCGGAAACATAAATAGCGGCAGAGTATAGCGGGTTGCCGCCCGCTATACTCCGATGAAGAGTGATTGCACCACTCAACACCACGGTTGATCCGCACCGTATCTCTATTATAATGGCAGACTGCACATTTTTCAAGAACAGTCTGTTAAAAATAGGGGCATTGTGTTTCGCTTTGATTGATTTCAGTCAGGCGGTGTTGAGTTATACGCTCAGCACCGCTTTTTATGTTTCCGACGGAGCACCCGCGGGCGGGGAATATTCCCCGCCCTACGGGTCGCTTGTCGGAAATATACGGGCTGACTTTCATGTTTTGTGTGTTGTGCCGCGGGGAGAAACGCCCAAAGAGAGAGGAGAAATTGAGAGGGTATGCGGCGCAACGACCACAAATTATGAAGGGAAGTCTACAACATGAAAAAGTTTGCAAGTCTGTTTCTGGCGCTTACCCTCTGCATGGGTCTGGCTACCACCGCTTTTGCGGTCGATGGCGAGAGTAAGACCTTTACGGGCAGTTTTCGTCCCGAAGATACCATTACTATCAACAAGGTCGGCAAACATGAACTCGAACACAACAGCTATGAGTTACCTGTGGGCGCTGAAGTTACGCTTCATCTGGAAAAAACCGGCATTCTGTGTATAAGCAAGGGAGATGGACAAACCATTGTACACTGGACTTATGACCCTACCCAGAATACCATGGTGCGCACTGATGACGCAGATTACTACGGACACTACAACTGTCAAAAACTGTCCGCTGGGGACTACACTTTTACTGTAACTCAGGAGATGGCAGACAGCTTTGCGGCATTCAACATTCCTGACGCTCCTCCGTTCTACAATCCTACACTTTCTATGAGCGGAGGTCGCGTTACTGATTTTGGTGCTGACATCTCTGTCGCAATTCTATTTGCCGGTACATCTTCTGCTAATCCCACCACTCCCTCTGAGCCTGAAAATCCTGCCGTTCCCGAAACTCCCGAACAGCCCGCCGAGTCCACCGCTCCCACTACTCCCGCTGTTCCTGCTACTCCCGGTAGCCACACCGTGAAGAAGGGCGACACCTATGGTACCATCGCGCTGAACAGCTACGGCACTTACGGCGCGTGGAATGCTTTGGCTAAGGCGAATAACTATGCTAAGCTGACCGCTGATACCCAACTCGTTCTCCCCGAGAAGCTGGGCAAGTATGAGCGCATTGAGGCTCCTGTCGCCGCCGAGGGTGAAACGCTCTACACCGTCAAGGCGGGCGATACTCTGGGTGCGATTGCCAAGACTGTTTACGGCGATGTCATGCAGTACAAGGCCATCTTTGAGCGTAATGCCGACCGCCTTGTGAACACCAACACCATCTATGAGGGACAGGTTATCGTCCTGCCCGCTAAGTAAGCACAAGCAAAAACAGCATAACGAAAGTGCGAAAATGCCCACCTCAAAAAATCGAGGTGGGCATTTTTTTGTGAGCGCAGATTTGCTTAGCTTAATGACATTGGCCGAAAGGCTGCCTCTTTTTCTGCGCCTTCTATTGAAAGCGCACGGATTTTGTGATAGAATATCCTCGCATTTACAGTACCATCGCTTTCAGGACGCCCCTGTTTCCCGATGGTACATTTTCGGAAAACGGGCGGAAACGATACCAACGCGCGCCGGACGGGAGGAAAATGGACAAACGACAGCTTTTGGACCGCACCGCGCGCAGCGCGGAGGAGCGCGTGCTGCTGGGGCATATCCTGGATAAATATGAGCAGTGCCGCCTGCGCGGTCTTCCGACGAATACCGCCTTCCTCAGCCCCGCCGAGGCGCAGAGCGCGCTGGAGCTGCTGCGCGCCGCCGCCGTTCACGACGGCTTCGCCCTCCTCGGCGGCTACGAGCGCGCGGAGCGGAAGATGCTCTTTTTCCTGCCCGACTGGCAGGAGGAGGCCGACAGCGGGGACGAGCTCGCCTTTCTCCGCGCCCGCTGGCACGAGAGCGAGGCTCCCACGCACCGCGACCTCCTCGGGAGCCTGATGGCGCTCGGCATCACGCGCGACACGCTCGGCGATATCCTCGTGAGCGAGGGGAGCGCCGACCTCATCGTGAGCGCCGACCTCGCGCCGTACCTGCTGGAGAACTGGACGAGCGCGGGGCGCACGGCGCTGCGGCTCTCGTGCATCGGGGCGGACGAGCTGAATGTCCCCGCGCAGCGGGTCAAGGAGATCCGCGACACCGTCGCGACGCTGCGGCTCGACGCGGTGTGCGCCGCAGGCTTTTCGATGAGCCGCGGCAAGGCCGCGGAGCTGATCGCCGCGGGACGCGTGCAGAAAAACCACCGTGAGGCGGTAAAGAGCGACGCGAGCGTTGCCGAGGGGGACATCATCTCCGCGCGCGGCATCGGGAAATTCGAGGTCGCCGAGGTCGGAGGGCTGACGAAAAAAGGCCGCACGGGCATTGTGCTGCGGCGGTATCTGTAAGGAGACGGAAGATGGAACAGAAAAAAATCGACCGCATCAACGAGCTTGCGCGCAAGGCGAAGCTCGGCGAGCTGAGCGATGAGGAGAAGGTCGAGCGCGCAGCGCTGCGGCAGGAGTATGTCAACGCCGTGGTCGGCGATTTGAGAAACCAGCTCGAAAACACCTATCTGATGGACGAAAAGGGAAATAAGACCAAGCTCACCAAGTGGAGCGAGGATCGCAGGGCGGAGAAATGATCCGCCGCATTTCGCGCCCGCGGGCGCGTATGCTCAGAGGGAGGAGGACAAACCGCGATGGAGCATTTTGATCTTGCCGCGTTTCTGGGCGGCAATGCAACGGAGCTGTACCAATGCCTCGGCGCACACCGGCGGGGGGAGGAATGGGAGTTCCGCGTCTGGGCACCGAACGCCCGCGCCGTGAGCGTCGTGGGCGAATGGTGCGCGTGGGACACAAACGCCCACCCAATGGAGCGGCGCGAGGGCGGCATCTGGGAGACGCGCGTTGCGGGCCTGAAGCAGTACGATGCCTACAAGTTCGCCGTCACCGCGCAGAGCGGCCGCGTGACCTTCAAGGCAGACCCCTATGCCTTCCACGCCGAAACGCGCCCCGGCACGGCGAGCAAGCTCTATGAGCTCACGCCTTACGCATGGGGCGACGCAGCGTACCGCGCGGCGAAGCAGCCGATCTACGACCGCCCGCTCAACATTTATGAAGTCCACCCCGGCTCGTGGAAGCGGCGGGAGAACGGCGATTTCTACGACTACCGTTCGCTCGCCGACGAGCTGAGCGAGTATGTCGCCGCGCTCGGCTACAACTGCGTGGAGCTGATGCCGGTCACCGAATACCCGCTCGACGATTCGTGGGGCTATCAGTGTACGGGCTACTTCGCGCCGACCTCGCGCTACGGCACGCCGCACGACTTCATGTATTTTGTCGACACGATGCACCAAAAGGGCATCTCGGTGCTGCTCGACTGGGTCCCCGCGCACTTCTGCCGTGACGAGCACGGCCTTGCCGACTTCGACGGCACGAGCTGCTATGAGTACGCCGACCCGCGCAAGCGCGAGCACCTCGGCTGGGGGACGCGCGTTTTTGACTACGGGCGCGGCGAGGTGAAGAGCTTCCTGCTCTCCTCCGCCGCCTACTGGCTGCGGGAGTATCATCTCGACGGGCTGCGCGTGGACGCGGTCGCCTCGATGCTCTACCTCGACTACGACCGCGGCGATGGCGCCTGGTCGCCGAATATCCACGGCGGGCGCGAGAATTTGGAGGCGATCGAATTCCTGCGCGCGCTCAACACGATGGCGTTCGCCATCGACCCGAATGTGATGATGGTCGCAGAGGAATCGACCGCGTGGCCGCTCGTGACCTATCCGGTCAGCGAAGGCGGACTGGGCTTCAACCTCAAGTGGAACATGGGCTGGATGAACGATATGTGCCACTATCTCAAGCTCGATCCGTGGTTCCGGCAGTTCCACCACAAGGACCTGACCTTCTCGATGATGTACGCCTTTTCGGAGAATTTCGTGCTCCCGATCTCGCACGACGAGGTGGTCCACATGAAGGGGAGCCTGCGCGGGAAGATGCCCGGGGACGACTGGCGGCAGCTCGCCGGCGTGCGCGCCTTCATGGTCTATCTCCTCGCGCACCCGGGCAAGAAGCTCACCTTCATGGGTGCGGAGCTGGGGCAGTGGCACGAGTGGGATTTTGCCGCTCAGCTCGACTGGTACCTTTTGCGCGAGGAGGGGAATCGCAAAGCGCAGGACTTCTTCCGCGCCGCCAATCACTTCTATCTCGACCACCCCGCGCTCTGGCGCAACGACCGCGACTGGTCGGGCTTCGAGTGGCTGGTCGCGGACGATAATCAGAATAACATCGTCGTCTTTATCCGCCGCTGCGAAGAGGAGGAGCTGCTCGTCGCGGTGAACTTCTCGCCCAACGCCCAGCGTGTCTACCGCTTCGGCGTCCCGCCGCGCAAAACCTGGCAGGAAATCTTTTCGACCGACGCGGCGGAGTTCGGCGGCACGGACGAATTCCGCAACCGCAAGCCCGTTAAGACCGAGGCGCTCCCCTCCCACGGGAAGGAGCAGTCTCTTTCGATCACCATTCCCCCGCTCGGCGCGGTCGTTCTGCGCGGCGAGGGGGCATTCAAAAAACCAAGGACGAAAAAAAGCAAGGCAAAGGAGGAGACACCGGCATGAAGAAAGAGTGCATCGCCATGCTGCTCGCAGGCGGACAGGGCAGCCGCCTGTATGTCCTGACCGAGAACATGGCAAAGCCCGCCGTACCCTTCGGCGGGAAGTTCCGCATCATTGATTTTCCCCTCTCCAACTGCGCAAACTCCGGCATCGACACCATCGGCGTCCTCACGCAGTACCGCCCGCTGGAGCTCAACCGCTACATCGGCAACGGTCAGCCCTGGGATCTCGACCGCACGGACGGCGGCGTCCACATTCTCCCGCCCTACCAGAGCGCCGAGGGCGCGACCTGGTTCAAGGGCACGGCAAACGCCATCTATCAGAACATCGGCTTCGTGGATATGTACGATCCCGACTATGTGCTGATCCTCTCCGGCGACCACATCTACAAGATGGACTACGCCGCCATGCTCGCCCGCCACAAACGCGTGCAGGCGGACTGCACCATCGCCGTGATGGAGGTCCCCTGGGACGAGGCGAGCCGCTTCGGCATCATGAATGTCGACAGCGAGGACACGATCGTGGAATTTGAGGAAAAGCCGAAAAATCCCAAGAGTAACCTTGCCTCGATGGGCATTTACATCTTCACCTGGAAAAAGCTGCGCGAATACCTCATCGCGGACGAGCAGGACGGCAGCTCCAGCAACGACTTCGGCAAGAACATCATTCCCTCGATGCTGCACGCGGGCGAGAAGATGTCCGCCTACCGCTTCGAGGGCTACTGGAAAGATGTCGGCACGCTCGACTCCCTCTGGGACGCGAACATGGATATGCTCGCGCAGGGCAGCGGGCTGAATCTTCTCGATAAGGACTGGCCCATCTACGCCTGCGCGGAGTCCGGCCCGCCCGCCTTCCTCGGCGCGCAGGCCGTGGTCGAGCACAGCGTCATCACCCGCGGCGCGGAGGTCATGGGCGCGGTGCGCAATTCCGTGCTCTCCTGCCGCTGCACGGTGGAGGAGGGCGCAGAGGTGGAGTATTCCATTCTCATGCCCGAAGCCGTGGTGGAGCGCGGCGCGAAGGTATCCTACGCCATGCTCGGCGAGGGCGCGCGCGTGGGCGCGAATGCCCGCGTCGGCGCCGCTCCCGGCGAGACCGCAGCGGAGGAATGGGGCATCACGGTCGTTGGACCGGACGCCCGGGTCGAGGCAGATCGCGTGCTGGGCGCGAAGCGTATGCTCAACCGCGACGGAAAGGAGACACTGCGATGAACGGACTGCACGGTATCATTTTCTCCTATGAGCACCAGTCGGGACTGCGCGAGCTGGCAGCGTACCGTATGCCCGCTTCGGTCCCCTTCGGCGGACGCTACCGCGTGATCGACTTTATGCTCTCGAATATGCACGCGGCGGGCATCACCGATGTCGGCGTGGTGCTGCACGGCAATTATCAGAGCCTTCTCAACCACCTTGGCAACGGCAAGATCTGGGACATGGCGCGCAAATACGGCGGGCTCAAGCTCCTGCCGCCCTTCGCGGACGACAGCGGCATCTACCACAGCGGCAATTTCCGCGGCAAGATGGAGGCACTCGCGCAGGTGCGCTCGTATCTGGAGGAGATCCGGCAGGACTATGTCGTCCTCTCCGACAGCGACCTGCTTATCAACCTGCCGCTCACCGATGTGTTCGCCGCGCATCTTGCGAGCGGCGCGGACATCACCGCCGTATGCACGGCGAACGGCGGCTTCGTGGAGGACGCCACCTACTTCACCCTCGCGCCGGACGGCGCGATCGAGCAGGTCTGGTGCTCGCCGACCACGGCGCGCGGCCACCGCTCGCTGGAGATCTACATTTTGAGCCGCGAGCTGCTGCTCTCGCTCGTGGACGAGTGCGCGGCGCAGGATAAGTACAGCTTCCGCCGCGATGTGCTTGCGGGCAAGCGCGGAGAGCTGAAGCTGCAAAGCTATGTGTGGGACGGTTACGCCGCCCAGCTTCGCAGCGTGAAGGAGTATTACGACCGCTCGATGGAGCTGCTCAGCGCGCCGATCCGCGCCGAGCTCTTCTGCCCCGCGCGTCCGATCTCCGCGAAGGAGGACGACGAGGCGTCGTCCTATCTCGCGCCGGAGAGCCGCGTGAAGCACTCGCTCATCGCCGACGGCTGCACCGTCGAGGGGACGGTCGAGGACTGCATTCTCTTCCCCGGCGTGACCGTGGAGAAGGGCGCGGAGGTGCGCGGCTGCATTCTCTTCAAGGGCGTGCGCGTGCGCGAGGGCGTGACGCTGCACCATGTCATCGCCGACAAGGGCGTGGAGGTACGGGCCGGAGGCACGCTGATGGGTCACGAGAACTATCCGCTCGTCATCGCCAAGGGCAGCGTCGTGTGAGCGTGTATCCCCGCGGTGAAAAGCACACAAAATAAGGAGGAGCCTATGAACATTCTCTATGTTGCCTCGGAAGCGGTCCCCTTCTGCAAGACCGGCGGTCTTGCAGATGTCGCGGGGAGTCTGCCGCAGGCGCTCGCCGCGAACGGAGATCATGTCAGCGTGATCCTGCCGCTCTATCAGCGCGTGGCGGACGCGTGGCATGACAAGCTGCACTTCGAGCGCTATATCTATGTGCGCCTCGCGTGGCGCAGCCTCTACTGCGGCCTTTTTTCCTATGAGATGCAGGGCGTGAAGTGGTATTTTGTCGATAACGAGAACTACTTCAAGCGCCCCGAGCTCTACGGCTATTATGATGACGGCGAGCGCTTCGCCTTCTTCTCCCGCGCGGTGACGGAGCTGTTGCCGCTGCTCGACGAAAAGCCCGATGTCGTCCACTGCAACGACTGGCAGAGCGCGCTCGTGCCGATCTACATTCGCGACGAAGCCGTGCGCGATGACTTCTATTCGTCCATTCGCACGGTCATCACCGTACACAACATCGAGTATCAGGGCCGCTACGGCCGCGAGACGGTCGAGGATCTCTTCGGTCTGGACGCGGGCTGGTTCACGGGCGGCACGCTCGCCTTCGACGGCGATGTGAACCTCTTGAAAGGCGCGATCGTCACTGCCGACGCGGTGACCGCCGTCAGCCCGACCTACGCGCAGGAGCTCAAGTACGCCTATTTTGCCCACGGTCTTGAGAGCGTGATGCAGATGGTGGACGGCAAGCTCCACGGCGTTTTGAACGGCATCGACATGAAGCGCTACGATCCCGCGCACGATGCCGAGCTTGCCGCGACCTACAGCGCGCGCAGGCTCGCGGGCAAGGCGAAGGACAAGGCGGCGCTTCAGAAGATGATGGGTCTTGCCGTGAAGCCGGACACGCCCATCGTCGCGATGGTCTCGCGTCTGGTCGCCCACAAGGGGCTCGACCTCGTGTGCGAGACGCTCGACTATTTCATGGAGAAGGATATGCAGCTCGTCGTGCTCGGCAAGGGCGACGGGAAGTATGAGACCTTCTTCTCCTGGGCGCAGGAGAAGTATCCCGGGCGCGTGGCGGTGCACCTCGGCTATTCCGAGAGCCTTGCCATGCAGATCTACGCGGGCGCGGATCTGTTCCTCATGCCCTCGAAGAGCGAGCCCTGCGGCCTTTCTCAGATGATCGCCATGCGCTACGGCGCGGTGCCGATCGTGCGCGAGACCGGCGGGCTCAAGGACACCGTTCACGCGTATGAAGCGTGGAACGACGCGGGCAACGGCTTCTCCTTCACCAACTACAATGCGGGCGATATGTGCTATGTCATCGGCGAGGCGGTCGATCTTTACCGCGAGTGCCCCGAGGCATATCGTCTGCTGCAAAAGCGCGGCATGGAGGAGGACTTCAGTTGGGCGCGCAGCGCAAAGAAATACCACGAGATCTACCGAGCGATCGGCAAGTAAATTCCGGAACTAATTCCGAAGCTTTAGGAGCAATATAGTATGGAGATCAAAACAACACAAGGCATGAAGCAGGCATTGACCGACAAGCTGCGGCTGGGCTTCGGCATCGCGCCCGAGGAGGCGGACGACGCGCAGATGATGCGCGCGGCGGCTCTGGTACTGCGCGATGTGATGTCGGAGCGCGGCGTGGAGAGCCGCATGGAGACGCGGCGCGCGCAGAAGCGAAAGGTCCATTATCTCTCGATGGAGTTTCTGCTCGGACGCAGCCTTGAGAAGAACGCCTACAACCTCGGCGTGAGCGAGCAGCTTCGCGCGGCGCTGGGTGAGCTGGGCTTCCGCGCGGCGGACATCTTCGAGGTCGAGCCCGACGCGGGTCTCGGCAACGGCGGTCTCGGCCGTCTCGCCGCCTGCTACCTTGACTCCATGACCACGCTGGAGATCCCCGCCGCTGGCTATTCCATCTGCTATGAGCTGGGCATCTTCCGCCAGCGCATCGTGGACGGTCAGCAGGTCGAGCTGCCCGACAACTGGAAGGGGATCGGCGGCGCGTGGCTGATGCCCAAGCCTCAGGAAACGGAGGAGGTCTTCTTCGGCGGCACCGTCCGCAAATTCTGGGACAATGGGCGGCTCCATGTCGTGCCGGAGGGGGCGACCAAGGTTCTCGCCGTGCCCTGTGATATGGAGGTCACGGGCTACGGCACCGAGCACATCAACCCGCTGCGCCTGTGGGACGCCAAGTCCCCCGTGCCGGTGGATATGGGTCTGTTCTCGCAGGGCGAATACCTGCGCGCGAGCGAGCAGGAGGCAATGGCAGAGACCATCGCCAAGATCCTCTACCCCGAGGATAACCACTACGAGGGCAAGTCCCTGCGCCTCAAGCAGCAGTATTTCTTCGTCTCCGCCACGGTGCAGTCGATCGTGCGCAAGCACATTGAGACCTACGGCACGGCGGCGAACTTCCACGAGAAGAATGTCATTCAGATCAACGACACCCACCCCGCGCTCGTGATCCCCGAGCTGATGCGCATTCTGATGGACGACGCGGGCTTCGACTGGGACACTGCGTGGAACATCACACGCAACTCCGTTGCCTACACCAACCACACCGTGCTCGCCGAGGCGCTCGAGCGCTGGCCGCAGCAGC
>CAYWAS010000008.1:0-46200 GCA_964455915.1 uncultured Oscillibacter sp.
TTTCTGCCGACAATACTTGACTGGAAACGGTCCGGAAAGATAGGTAGCGCCAACATAAAGCGACAGTCGCAAGACTGTCGCTTTTCTTTTTTTGTCGTACTCTCTGCGCGGCGTGTGATGATATCCGCGTGGATCTGATTGCACCCGATAGAAAGAAAATGCCCGAACCATTCGGTTCGGGCATTTATGATCTCAAATCATTCCGCTTTGCGGATCGGGTGGCGCAGGACGGTCCGGCGCTTTTCCGGTGCGACTTTTCGCGCGTCGGAGAGATAGATCTCGTGGTGAAAGCGCGTATCGCTGATGTCCGTCTCATAGCCGTTTTCGCGGAGAAAAGCGTCCATCAGGGCGATGGTCGTCGGCTCATCATCGTATGGGCCGATGTGCATACACTGCACGCAAAGCCCCTCGTGATAGGGGAAAAACTCCACCTTGGAAAAGTCGTCTTTCTTCTTCTGCGTCGCCTCCGCGACCGCCCAGTCGAAGTCCGCGCGGGTCACGAAATCGGGCAGACGGATCAGAGAGATCCATTGAAAGCGCTCCTTGTGTGCGTAGTCGATGCCATCGGTGCCGTCCTGCCACCAGAAGCCCTCGAGCGGGGGAACGACATAGTCAAAGTAGCCGTCAATGCGATGGTCGCCCTTTTTGCTCATCTTGATGGTGAAGGCGATGCCGTAGAGCAGGCTCATGGCAGCCTGATATTCGCCGCCTTCGGCGTTGGGATCGCCCCTGCCGCGGACGGCAAGAAAGTTCATGGCGGGGACATCGACGATACAGGGCGTCGCCTTCGGCAGATAGAATTCCTTATATTCCTTTTTGTAATCGAATGCCATCGTCGGGAGCTCAGGCGGTCTCGAAGCTCACGATCACGCCGCCGCGCTCGGCATAGAAGCTGCACAGACCGCGGCAGGGAGTGACGCCGATGTCCGCATTCGGGAACTGCGCGTGGATCGCGACGCGCAGCAGGAGGGCGAAGGCGGGGTCGCCCGCGTGGGTGATGCGGAGCTTGCCGCCCTGATAGCCCAGCGTGCGGAGCTGCGCGACCATGGCGGAGATCGCTTTCTTTTCGCCGCGGCACTTTTCGATGGGCTCGATGGTGCCCTCGTCGCTCGCCTTGGCGAGAATACGAATGCCGAGCAGACCGATGGCGCTGGCAACGAGCGGACTCACGCGTCCGTTCTGCGCCAGATTGTGCAGCGAGCGCAGGCAGAAGATCAGGCGCGTGGAGGCAAGGTATTCCTTGCCGGCGTCGCGGATCTCCTCAAAGCTGAGACCCTGCGCGATCAGCTCGACGAGCTTTTCGAGCAGCAGACGCATCTCGGGACCGGTGCTGAGCGTGTCGAAAACATGGATCTTTGCCTCGGGGTGGGACTGGAGATAGAGCTCGCGCGCCGCCATCGCGGAGCCGTAAGTACCGGAGAGGTTGCTGGTGATGGTGACGACGAAGATCTCGTCGTAGCCCTCAAAGGCGTTCATCCAGCTATCGGGACCGGGGCAGGCCGTGCCGGACTTGCCCTTGTACGATGCCATGTAGTCGAGCATTTCCTCGACATCGAGGTGCTCGTCGTCAATGAAGCATTTTTCCCCCGCGTGGATCGTCATGGGAATGGACTGGAAGCAGACATCTTCCCTCGGCGTGAAGGAGTCTGCGGAAGAATCGGCAATGAGCTTGAACATATCGGGACCTCCGTGGTGTTGATGAATATATTGTTATCATACGCTTTTTTTCGAACGCTGTCAATCGTTCGAAGCTGCCATATCCGACCGGCAAAGGGAAAAAAGGAGCGGGACGGACGGCGTCCCGCTCCTTTTTAACTTATTTTTTACGGGAGAAGGGCGCGACCCTGCGCTCGTGCGGGAGCGCGTGCGCGATCGGCGCAATGGTGCGCTGCTTGTCGGGGTGGCGCAGGTTGCGCGCGTTGATGAACTTCTCCGCGACCTGCGGGAAGAGGGCGAGGGAGAGCACATCTTCCTCGCTGCGGGCGAGAGCCTTATACTGCTCGCGGTACTTCGGCAGCTCCGGCTCGAGCAGGTCGGCGGGGCGGCAGGTGATGACCTCCTCCGGCTTGATGCCGGCCTTGGCGCGGACCTCTTCATTGACCTTGCCGGGGAGCTTGCCGTACTCGCCGCGCAGCATGGCGCGGGACTCCTTCGGGAAGCTCTTGTAGCGCTCGCCGAAGATGATGTTCATGACCGCCTGCGTGCCGACGATCTGGCTCGAGGGTGTGACCAGCGGGGGATAGCCGAAGTCCGCACGCACGCGGGGGATCTCCGCGAGCACATCGTAATACTGATCCTCCTTGCCCGCCTGCTTGAGCTGGGAGATGAGGTTGGAGAGCATTCCGCCGGGGACCTGATAGAGAAGCGTGTTGGTGTCCACATTGAGGACCTTCGGGTCGAGCGCGCCGGTGGATTTGAGGCGCTCGGCGACCTTGCGGAAGTGGACGGCGGCCTCGTTCATCTTGTCGAGGTCGAGCCCCGTGTCGCGCGGCGTGCCCTTGAGCGTCGCGACGAGGGATTCGGTCGCGGGCTGGGAGGTGCCGTTCGCCATCGGGGAGAGGGCGGTGTCGACGATGTCAACGCCTGCCAGCACCGCCATGAGCAGCACCATGTCGCCCGTGCCGCTGGTGTTGTGCGTGTGGAGGTGGATCGGCATGGAGACCGTCTCTTTCAGTCTCTTGACGAGGGAGTAGGCGTCCATCGGCAGAAGGAGGTTCGCCATATCCTTGATGCACAGGGTATCGGCGCCCATCTGCTCGAGCTCGCGGGCGAGCTTGACAAAATAATCCTCGTCGTGAATGGGGGAGATGGTGTAGGAAAGCGTCGCCTCGACCTGGCCGCCGTACTTCTTCGTCGACTTGATGGCCTGCTCAAGATTGCGCACATCGTTGAGCGCGTCGAAAATGCGAATGATGTCGATGCCGTTTTCAATGCTCCTGGCGCAGAATTCGTCCACCACATCGTCGGCATAGTGCTTGTAGCCGAGAATGTTCTGACCGCGGAAGAGCATCTGGAGCTTCGTGTGCGGCAGGTGGGCGCGGAGCTGACGCAAACGCTCCCACGGGTCTTCGTTCAGAAAACGCATACAGCTATCGAAGGTCGCGCCGCCCCAGCATTCGAGCGAGTAGTAGCCGATGGAATCGAGGACCTCGCAGGCGGGCAGCATATCCTCCAGCGTCATGCGCGTGGCAGCCTGCGACTGGTGCGCGTCGCGCAGGATCGTATCGGTGATCAGAAGAGGCTTGTTCGATAAAAATTCCATAAGAAGAGGGCGTCCTTTCCTATTAGTTAATCGTAGTTTAGCACACTGCCGCGGATTTAGCAAGTCAATTTTTGACAGAAGAGTTGCAAAATGGCGGTTAATTATGAAATTTTCCCTGCATTTCGGAAGAGGGGCAGAGAGACTTGACTTCAACGCCGCGGCTGTGCTATACTGAATAAACTTTGAGGGAGTAGATGGCGCGTGAGCGTGGCAAGTCAACAGACTGATCGAAAGATCTGGCTTGTCTTAAACACCGAGACTCAAGTATGGCTGTGCTGTACCTGGGCTCGTTTTTCGGGTGCGGCGGCGCATCCGATTTTTTTGTGTTCGGGAGGAGAAGAGATGAGCTTTTTTGAACTGGGACTGATCGCCGTCGGGCTTTCGATGGACGCTTTCGCCGTGGCGGTGTGCAAGGGACTTGGAATGCAGCGCATCGAAAAGCGCGACGCGCTGCTGCTGGGACTGTTTTTCGGCGGCTTTCAGGCGCTGATGCCGCTGCTGGGCTATCTGCTCGGCAGCAGCTTCGCGGGGTACATCGAGCGCTGGGATCACTGGATCGCCTTTGTGCTGCTCGCGTTCATCGGCGGGAATATGATCCGCGAGAGCTGTGAAGGCGAAGAAGAGGACTGCGGCTGCTACGAGCCGCTGCGCTATCGGGAGCTCTTTACGCTGGCGGTCGCGACGAGCATCGACGCGCTGGCGGTGGGGGTCTCCTTCGCCTTTTTGTATGTGCCGATCGTGCCGGCGGTGTCGCTCATCGGCTGCACGACCTTCGTGCTGACGATTGCGGGCGTGTGCGTCGGGCATATCTTCGGCGCGCGCTACAAAAGCCGCGCGGAGCTGACCGGCGGCATCATTCTGCTCCTCATCGGCGGGAAGATCCTGCTCGAGCACCTCGGTGTGCTGTGAAAAAAAGCTTAAAAAAGCGTCGCTTGCGAGCGGCGCTTTTTTTGCGCGCATTTCCCGGGAAAAATTTTTCAAAAAGGGCTTGACAAATGCTGCAAGATGTATTATTGTACTAATCACTTAATACAACGGTACAAAAAGAAAGGGGAAACCGAATGGAGTGGCAATTCCGCAGTGACCAACCCATCTACACCCAGCTCACCGCGCGATTGACGCAGGCGATCATCGCGGGCGAGTTTCAGCCGGGGGAGCGCCTGCCCACCGTGCGTGACCTGGCGGTGGAGGCGGGCGTCAACCCGAACACCGTGCAGCGCGCGCTCGCCGAGCTGGAGCGGGACGGACTGGTCTTTTCTCAGCGCACCGCGGGGCGCTTCGTGACGGAGAATGTTCACATGATCGAAAACGCGAAATTCCGCGAGGCGGACAAATGTGTCGCCGAGTTTCTGGCGGAGATGAAGAAGCTCGGCTGCGGCAGGGAGGAGATCCTCGCGCTGCTGCAAAACCGGAAGGAGGAAGAAGAATGAACAGATTGGAATGCAGGGCGCTCACCAAGCGCTACGGCGATAAGACGGCGCTGGACGGCGTGGATCTCACGCTCGACTCCGGCCGCATCGTCGGCTTACTGGGACCGAACGGCAGCGGCAAGACGACGCTCATCAAGCTCGCGAACGGTCTTCTGACACCGACGAGCGGCGAGCTCCTGATCGACGGGCAGAAGCCCTCGCGCGAGACAAAGGCGATCGTCTCGTATCTCCCCGACCGCAACGCGCTGCCCGAATGGGCAACGGTGGCGCAGACGATCGGCTACTACGCGGACTTCTACGCCGATTTCCGCCGCGAGGCGGCGGAGGAGATGCTGGGTCGCCTTGGTCTTGACCGCAAGCAGCGCGTCAAGACGCTCTCGAAGGGCACGCGCGAAAAGCTCCAGCTCATTTTGGTGATGAGCCGTCGGGCGAAGCTCTATCTGCTCGACGAGCCGATCGGCGGCGTCGATCCCGCGACGCGTGACTACATTCTGCGCACCATCATCGGCAACTACAGCGAGGACGCGACGGTGGTGATCTCCACGCACCTCATCGCCGATGTGGAGCAGGTGCTCGACGAGGTCGTGTTCCTGCGCGAAGGGCGCGTCATGCTCCATGAGAGCGTGGAGACCATTCGCGACGAAAAGGGCAAGAGCGTTGACGAGCTCTTCCGGGAGGTATTCAAATGCTGAAAAAACTCATCAAGCACGAATTTCGTGCCACGGGCCGCATCATGTGGCCGGCCTTTGCGGGAATGCTCGTGCTGAGTCTCGCGATGCGCTTTGCGCAGGTCGTTCTCACAAGCCCCGATTCCCTCTGGCTGCTTGACGATCTCTCGATGATCGTCACCGTCATCTTCGTCTTCGGCCTCATCGCGATGTGCTTCGCGCCGATGGTGCTCTCCGCCGTGCGCTTCAAGAGCCATGTGTTCAGCGACGAGGGCTATCTGACGCTGACGCTGCCGGTGAGTATGCACCAGCTTCTCGCCTCGAAGCTGCTCGTTTCGGCGGTGTGGTACGCCGCGGCGTTCCTTCTCTTCGTGCTGGCGATCGGCCTTGTCGTGCTCTCCGCGAGCGACTGGAACACCATTCTGCGCGGTGCGGTCGATGTGTTCCGTGTGCTCTTCGCGCAGACCACCGTGCCGATGCTGGACATCGTGCTCTGCTGCATCGAGCTGCTCCTTGTGTGCGTGTTCGGTGTGAGCGCGGTCTCGCTGATGCTCTACGCGAGCTTCGCCGTGGGCTACAGCTTCAACCGTCATAAGCGTCTGATGACCGCGGCCGCCTGCTTTGTCTTCTTCTGGCTCACGCAGCTCTGGAGCGTTACCGGTTTGATGCAGCTTGGCAGCGGTGTGCTCGGAGAGGAGCTCACGGGACTTCAGACCATGGAGCTTGCCTATGCGCTCACGATCGTGGGCGAGCTCCTCTGCTGCGCGGTGTTCTACGCCGTGACCTGGTACTTCACGACAAAAAAGCTGAATCTGGAGTGAGACGATGAAAAAACTATTGGTACTCGTGCTGACGATCGCCGTGGGGCTCGCGCTCCTGCGAAAGAAGAAATAAAGGCGCTGCCGCCGCATCGAATGATGCGGCGGCATTTTTTTGCGCCGCCTATTGACAAATAGAGAGATAGGGTATATCTTAGAAACATAGTAAAAAGATAGGGATTAAAAACGACCGCGCGGAGGAGACTCGCGCGGCGATACAGAGAGAAAAAGGAGGCATTTGCCATGACCATTTACGCGGACAATGCCGCGACCACAAAAATGAGCCGCGCCGCCATCGACGCGATGCTCCCCTATATGGAGACGCAGTACGGGAACCCCTCGAGCCTTTACCGGCTGGGACAGGCGGCGGCGGAGGCCGTCGCCGATGCGCGCGCGAGCGTCGCGCAGTGCATCGGCGCTTCGCCGCGGGAGATCATCTTCACCTCCGGCGGCAGCGAGGCGGACAATCAGGCGCTTCTCTCCGCTGCGAAGTGGGGCGAACGCAAGGGGAAGCGCCACATCATCTCCACCGCCTTTGAGCACCACGCCGTGCTCCACAGCCTCAAGCGGCTGGAGAAGGAGGGCTACGAGGTCGAGCTGCTGCCGGTCGGAACAACCGGCACCGTCACGGCGGCGCAGGTCGCCGACGCGATCCGAGCCGACACCTGCTGTGTGAGCGTGATGTACGCCAACAACGAGATCGGCTCGGTGCTGCCCATCGCGGAGATCGGCGCGGTCTGCCGCGAGCGCGGCGTGCTGTTCCACACCGACGCGGTGCAGGCGGCGGGACATCTGTCCATCGATGTGCGCGCGCAGAACATCGACCTGCTCTCGCTCTCCGCGCACAAGTTCCACGGGCCGAAGGGCGTGGGCGCGCTGTATGTCCGTCAGGGCGTGGTGCTCACGAATCTCATCGAGGGCGGCGCGCAGGAGCGCGGCAAGCGCGCGGGGACGGAGAATGTCCCCGGCATCGTAGGTCTTGCCGCCGCGCTGCGGGAGTCCTGCGCGCATATCGAGGAGAACAGCGAGAAGGTCACCGCGCTGCGCGACCGGCTGATCGAGGGGCTTTCGAAGATCCCGCACAGCGCGCTCAACGGTGACCCGATCCACCGCCTGCCGGGGAATGTGAATTTCTGCTTTGAGGGCATCGAGGGCGAGAGCCTTCTGCTGCTTCTCGACGAGGCGGGCATCTGCGCGTCCTCGGGCAGCGCCTGCACCTCCGGCTCGCTCGACCCCAGCCATGTGCTGCTCGCCATCGGGCGGCCGCACGAGGTCGCGCACGGCTCGCTGCGCCTGAGTCTCTGCGCGGAGAACACGGCGGAAGAGGTGGACTATATTCTGCGCGAAGTGCCGCGCGTGGTGGAGTATCTGCGCAGCATCTCGCCGGTCTGGAAGGACCTGCAAAGCGGAAAACGAAGCTTTATGCTCTGAGCTTACAAAGGAGGAGTTACAATGGCACTTTATACGGAAACGGTCATGGACCACTTCACCCACCCGCGCAATGTCGGGGAGATCGTCGATGCCGACGGCGTCGGTGAGGTCGGCAACGCCAAGTGCGGCGACATCATGAAAATGTACCTGAAAATTCGGGACGGGCGCATCGAGGACGCCAAGTTCGAGACCTTCGGCTGCGGCAGTGCGATCGCGTCGAGCTCGATGGCGACGGAGCTCGTCAAGGGAAAGACCGTCGATGAGGCGCTCGCCGTCACGAACAAGCAGGTGGTGGAGGCGCTCGGCGGCCTGCCCGCGCACAAGCTGCACTGCTCGGTGCTGGCAGAGGAGTCGATCCGCGCGGCGATCAAGGACTATTATGACCGCAACGGCATCGCCTACGACCGCACGCAGTTCCCCGACTGCGAGCACTGCGAGGGCGGCTGCCACCTGGTGTAAAAAAGGAAAGCGCCCCGTCTGCCGCAAGGCAGACGGGGCGCTTTTGGTTTGGCTCAGACATAGGTCTGCGTCGTGGTGTCGAACACACCGCGCGTTGTCAGGCGCAGCGTCGGAATGACGGGCAGCGCCATGAACGAGAGCGTCATGAACGGATCGACGCCGCGGGAGACACCGAGGGCGTATGCGGTCTCCTTCGCCGCTTCGAGCTTGCGGTTGACCTCCACGAGCGGCTCCTCGCTCATGATGCCGGCGATCTTCAGCGGTACTTCGCTGAGGACCTTTCCGTCGTCGAGCACGACGATGCCGCCGCCGAGCTCCACGACGCGGTTTGCCGCCGCGGCGATGTCCGCCTCGTTCGTGCCGACGACGATGATGTTGTGGCTGTCGTGCGAGACAGAGGTCGCCACCGCGCCGGACTTGAGCCCGTAGCCCTTGATGTAGCCGATGCCGATGTGATGGGTGTTCTTGTGGCGCTCGATGACGGCGATCTTGAGGATATCCTGCGCAAGATCGATCTCGCCGGCGTAGCCCGCGTCGGTCGTCACGATCTCGCCGGGGACCATGCCGAGCACCGCGCGCGGGCGCGTTTCGGCGAAGCTGTCGGCGGTGAGGTGGGCGACATGGAAGGTCTCGTGCGCGCGGCGGACCAGATGCGGGTCGATCTCGGGCGTGTCGAACTCGGCGACGGACTTGCCGTCGAACATCAGCTTGCCGCGCTTGTAGACCTCGAGAATGTTGAAGTCACGGAAGTTGTCGATCACGACGAAGTCCGCGAGGAAGCCGGGGGCGATGGCGCCGCGGTTGTTGAGCAGGAAGTAGCGCGCGGCATGGTGGCTCGCGCACTTGACGGCGATGATCGGATCGACACCCGCGGCGATGGCGCGCTTGATGATGTAGTCGATGTGACCCTTTTCGAGCAGGTCGTTGGGGTGCTTATCGTCCGTGCAGAACATACAGTAGGTATAATACTGCGGCGTGAGCAGCGGGAGGAGCGCGTCGAGGTTGCGCGCGGCGGTGCCCTCGCGGATCATGATGTACTGCCCGCGCTCGAGCTTGGCGAGCGCGTCGTTCACATCGGAGCACTCGTGGTCGGAGTAGACGCCCGCGGCGATGTAGGCATTGAGGTCGTTGCCGGAGAGCCCGGGGGCGTGGCCGTCGATCTTCTTGTGGTGCGCCTGCGCCGCGACGATCTTCTGGAGCACCTGCTCGTCGGCGTTGGCGACGCCGACATAGTTCATCATCTCGGCAAGACCCTCGACGCGGTTGTGCTCATAAAAGCTGTCGATCGCGCGGTAGTCGAGGTTCGCGCCGCTCTCGTCGAGCGGCGTCGCGGGCACGCAGCTCGGCAGCATGAAGCGCACATCGACGGGTAGGTCCTCGGTCGCCTGGAGCATATACTCGATGCCGTCGGTGCCCATGACATTCGCGATCTCGTGCGGGTCGGTGATGACGGTGGTCGTGCCGTGGGGGAGGACGGCGCGGGCAAATTCCTTCGGGGAGACGAGCGAGCTTTCGAGGTGAATGTGCGCGTCCACGAAGCCGGGGAGCACGAGCTTGCCGGAGACATCGATCTCGACCTCGCCCTCGTAATGCCCGCCCATGCCGGCGATCAGTCCCTCAGCCACCGCGATGTCACCGCGGCTGAGCTGGTTGCAGAATACATTCACATAGGTCGCGTTCTTGAGCACCAGATCGGCCTTCTGCCGACCGGCCGCGACCTCCACCACATGGAGCTTTTTGCCCAGCTTGCGGTTGATCTTCCCTGCGTAGCTTTCCCGATATGCCATTGACGAAGCCCTCCTGTTCCAAATCCAATATAAATTACGCTAATGATAGACTTAAACGGACTTGATATCTGTTGGAAGGAGTATACTACGATTTTGCCGCCTTGTCCATGCTTTTTTAAGCGGAGGACAAGATTTTTTCAAAATAGAAAAGCGATGCCGCCGGAGGTCGATGTCACGATGCCCTACCTCGAGGCGTGAAAAGAAGGGACGGCCTCCTCGTTGGGGAGACCGCCCCTTTGCCGGAAGCTGCCCGCAAGCGGAGCATTGCAGCGCGGCTATTGCTTTTCAGCGGTGAGCCGGCGGCGCGCCGCACTGCGGCGGCGGCGCTGCGCGCGCACCACGACATAGACCATCATGATGACGGTGATGATATACGGAATAATGCCCGTGAGGTCGGAGCTGACATAGTCCTGAAGCCGCAGACCCATCGCGTCGAAAAAGCCGAACATCAGCGCCGCGAGGTAGGCCTTCGCGGGATTCGCCGCGCCGAAGATGACGCAGGCAAAGGCGATGTAGCCGCGGGAGTTCGACATATTTTCGGCAAAGGTGCCGTTGAGATAGCCGAGCGAGAGGTGTGCGCCCGCGAGCGCGCAGAGCAGGCCGCAGAGAATGCTCGCGAGCCACTTCATGCGCTCCGGCTCGATACCGGCGGTACGCAGCGTCTCGGGCTTTTCGCCGCTCGCGCGCAGCCAGAAGCCGTAGGGCGTTTTATAGATAAAGACCCACAGCGCGAGGACGAGGAGCCAGGTCAGGCAGACGAAGAGCGAATGGTGGTTCAAGACCGCGCCGAGGAAGGGGATCGAGTCGAGCAGGGGGAGATCCACCGTCGGCAGCGAGGCGAAGCCCTTCGCGCCGGAGGTGCCGAACACCGCGCGGGAGAGATAGGTCGTGAGTCCCAGCGCGAAGGTGTTGAGCGCGCAGCCGATGATGAACTCGTCCGAGCGGAGCTTCACGACGAAGAGCGCGAAGAAGAGCCCCACGCAAAGCCCCATCAGCAGCGCCAGTCCCACGCCGCCCCACGCGGAGGCGGTGAGGAAGCTGCCGAGGACGCCGAAAAAGGCACCCATGAGGATCATGCCGTCCATGCCGATGTTCATGATGCCGGCGTGCTCGGTGAGCGAGCCGCCGATGGCGGCGAGCGCCACGGGCGTGGCGCGGCGGAGCATTTCGTTGAAGGTGCCGGAGGAGAAAATGCTCGATAGCAGTTCGGTGAAGTCATTCATGTCCGATCTCCTCCTTTAAGCGGCGTTCTGCCTCGCGCTTTGCTCTGCGGCGGTCGCGCGCGGCGGTCAGGGAGCGGGAGATACCGCTCTCCGCCGCCATGCAGAAGATGACGACGGTTTGAATGATGAGATAGATCTGCGAGGGAATGCCGATGAGCTCCATGCCCTGCGCGCCGATCTTCAGAACGGCGAAAAAGAGCGAGAGGAGGATCACGGTCACGGGGCGGTACTGCGCGATCATGGCGACCATCAGGGCTTCAAAATAGTAGTCCTTGCTGACGCTGTCGCGGTAGAGATGCTCGACGCCGTAGACGCGGAACATACCAACAAGGCCGCACATCGCGCCCGAGACGGTCATGGCGAGGAGGACGATGCGGTCGGTGCGCAGACCCGAGAAGAAGGCGAAGCGCGGGCTCTCGCCGGTGATGCGCATTTCGTAGCCGACGCTCGTGCGCTCCATCACATACCACACGAGGAAGGCCATCACCGCCGCGGCAAAGACCGCGGAGGTGAGGTTCGAGCGCGGGATCACATTGCCGAACCAGTATTGGGCATTGAGCTGTTCGGTCGCGGCGACCATATTCTTGTTCGCGTTTTTCCACGGCCCCTTGGCGAGATACTGACAGAGGTAGGCCGCGACGGTGTTGAGCATGATGGTGGTGATGACCTCGTTGACCTTGACCTTCACCTTCAGCACGCCGGGGATAAAGGCGTAGAGCCCGCCGACCGCCATCGCCGCGAGCGCGGCGCAGAGAAAGACGAGCAGACGCGGCTGACCGTCCAGCCACACGCCGACCTGACAGGCGAAGATCGCGCCGAGCAGGAGCTGCCCCTCGCCGCCGACATTGAAGATGCCGACGCGCGCGCCGAGCACGCAGGCGAGGCCGCAGATGCAAAGCACCATCGCGTACTCGAGGAAGTCCCCGATGTGGCGCGCGCTGTCGAATGCGCCGGAGAGCATCGCGCCGTATGCCTCGATGGGATCGAAGCCCGAGACAGCGAGGATCGCCGCGCCGATGAGCAGCGCGAAGAGGATCGAGAGCAGGAGCGAGAGAAGATAGCGGCCATTGACGGCCTTGAGGAGCTTTTTCATCTTGCCGCCTCCTTTTCCTGACCGCGGTGGCCGGTCATGTACCAGCCGAGCTCTTCCTTGGTGACCGCGTCGGCGCGGAATTCGCCCGTGATGCGCCCCTCGTACATCGTGATGATGCGGTCGGAGAGGCGGAAGACCTCGTCCAGATCCGCCGAGCAGAGGAGAATAGCGCATCCGGCGTTGCGCTTGTCCAAAATTGCCTTGTGAATGAATTCGATCGCGCCGACATCGACGCCGCGCGTCGGCTGCGAGATGATGAGGACGGGAGAATCAAAGGAAAACTCGCGCGCGACCACGACCTTTTGCATATTGCCGCCCGACATCGACCCCACGGCGACATCGACACCCGCGCCGCGGATATCGAAGCGGTCGTAGACCTCGCGGGCGTAGCGCTCGATGGAGCTGCGCCGCTGCGAGAAGGCAGGACCCTGAAACTCGCTCTCGCGCTGCTTGCCCATGAGGAGGTTGTCCGTGACGCTTGCCGTGCGGCTCACGCCGGTGGCAAGACGATCCTCGGGAATGTGCGAGAGGCCGACGGCGCGAATTTCGCCCGCCGTTTTGCCGGTGATGTCCGTGCCGCAGATCGCGACCGTGCCGCGCTCGATGCGCCGCATTCCGGTGATGGCCTCCAGCAGCTCGCTCTGGCCGTTGCCCTCAATGGCGGCGATGCCGAGCACCTCGCCCGCGCGGACGGAAAGGCTCAGGTCATTGACGGCAAGGAGCGCGCGGTCGTCGCAGACGCTCAGATGCTCGACGCAGATGCGCTCGTCTCCCGCTTCGCCGGTCTTTTCCAGCTGATCGTAGAGCACGGGGCGGCCGACCATCATCGAGGCGAGCTTGCGCTCGTCCATCTCGCAGGTGTTCTCCACGCCGATCAGGCGGCCCTTGCGCATCACGCCCACGCGGTCGCTGATCGCCATGACCTCATAGAGCTTGTGCGTGATGATGATGACGGTCATGCCCAGCTCGCGCACGACGCGGCGGATCACCGCGAACAGCTCGTCCGTCTCCTGCGGGGTGAGGACGGCGGTCGGCTCATCGAGAATGAGGATATCCGCGCCGCGGTAGAGCGTTTTGAGGATCTCCACGCGCTGCTGGAGCCCCACGCTGATCTCACCCACCACGGCGGCGGGATCGACCGCGAGGCCGTATTCCTCCACAAGTGCGCGGGTTTTCGCCTCGGCAGCGGCATTGTCGAAAAAGAGCCCCATTTTGCGCGGCTCGCGGCTGAGCGTGATGTTCTGCGCCACGGTGAAGCTCGGCACGAGCATGAAGTGCTGGTGTACCATGCCGACGCCCATCGCGATGGCATTTTTGGGCGTGAAGCGCTCGACCCTCTTCCCGCGGATCAAAACTTCGCCGTTCGTCGGCTCGTTGATGCCGTAGAGAATGTTCATGAGCGTCGTCTTGCCCGCGCCGTTCTCGCCGACGAGGGCAAAGACCTCGCCGCGGCGAACGGTGAGGGAAATATCGTCGTTGGCGAGCACGCCGGGGAATTCCATGGAGATGTGGCGGAATTCAACTGCATTTTCCTGCAAGGGCGATCTCCTCGCTTTCTTTTGAAATGAAAAGCGGCGCGGCAGGGTATGCCGCGCCGCGGATTGTCCGTTTGGAAACGGGACTGCGCGGAAGGGGAGACCTTACGCGCGGGTGGTATCGACCGTGATCTCACCGGAGACGATCTTCGCGGCGAGCGCCTCAACGGCGGTCTTCACCTCGTCCGTGACCTGCTGGACGGAGCCGTCCTCACCGTAGCCGATGCCGATGTAGCCGGTCTCCATGTCGGCGATCCAGGTGGTGCCGAAGCGGCTCTGACCGGCGAGGTAGCTCTCGACCGCGTCATAGATGGAGCTGCCGACTTCCTTCTTCATCGAGCAGATGATGACCTCGGGGTCGATGTACTTCTGGTCGCTGTCCACGCCGATGGCGTAGAAGCCCTTCTCGCGGGCGGCCTCGAACACACCGTCGCCGCAGGCGGAGGCGATCTGGAAGATGACATCGGCGCCCTGATCGTTCAGCGCGATGGCGCAGTCCTTGCCGACGGCGGGATCGTCGTAGGTGTTGGAGTAGTTCTTGACGACCTTGATCTCCTTGCCGGTCTCGGTGCCGTAGTAGAGCGCGCCCTGCTCATAGCCGACGATGAAGTCGTTGATGGTGTCGGCGTCCTCGCCGCCGACCGCGCCGACCACGCCGGTCTCGCTCGTCGCCGCGGCGATGTAGCCGGCGAGGAAGCTGCCCTCGTTCTGCGCGTAGGTGATGTTGAGGACATTCGGGACGGGAGCGGAGGTCGCGTTATCGACCCAGATGAAGTTCACATCGGGATACTCGGGCGCGATGGTCTCGACATTGTAGAACTCCCAGCCGATGCACACGACGACATTCGCCTTCTCGGCGGCGTTCTTCATCTGAATGTCGTGGTTCTCGTTGTTGCACTCGATCACGATAGGCACAACGCCGAGGTGCTGGACCATGCGGTCAAGACCTTCCTTGGAGGAATCGTAGAAGCTGCGGTCGCCGAGCTTGCCGGCCACGACCAGCGCGACGGTCAGACCGTCCGAATCGCCGCCATTGCCGGAGTCGGTGATGGGCGGGGGATCTTCCTTGCCGCAGGCGGCAAGGCTGAGCACCAGAACGACGCTCAGCAGCAGAGCAAATAGCTTTTTCATTCCAATGTACCTCTTTTATCCAGTTTTCCGCACGCAGGTGCGGTACTTTTATTATAGGCACTCGCGCCTCTCTTTGCAAGAGCAAATCCGGATTTCCGCCAAACTTTGCCGCCGTGCGAAGAAGAAAGCGAAGAGAGCCTGAGAGCTCTCTTCGCTTTTCCTTAGACCAAGAAGGGCGTGAAGTCGAGGACCTCGTAGGGATACTTCGCCTCGATCTCCAGCGCGCGAGCGTCGGAGATGCGCGTGAAGCCCTCGCCGCCGGTTTCGTAGTCCGCCATCGTCCTGCCCTCGGCGTAGACATAGCCGTAGTTTTCGCGGTTGGTCTCCTCGCCGCCGAAGAAGGTGTGGTAGACCATCTCGATGGGCGTGAGCGCTTCGTCGTAGGCGCGGCGGCTCTCGCTGTAGCGGTAGTAGGTCGCGCCGTAGTAGGCCGCGCCGCTTGAGCTCTCGTTCGCGAGGAGGCCGTTCGCGCAGAGATACCAGCGCGAGCGGTTCCAGCCGGTCGGCGTGACGGAGACGGCGCGCGTGCCGCCGGTGCGGGTGTAGATGTTGAAGAGCGGTGTCACGCCGCTGCCCCAGTCTGCGCCGAGCAGGAGCTCGTCCGTGCCGTTGCCGTCGATGTCGGCGAGCGCCCAGCCGGCGGTCTGATAGTAGTCATTTCCGGCGAAAAAGTCGGAGCTGATGTCGGTATCCGAGAAGTCGCCGCTCAAGCGGCGGTCGTTGACATCGGCGAGGATTTGATCGTATTCGCTGTAACCGGTCACGCGCGGCCAGAAGGTGAACGCGCTGCCGGTTTTGATCGCGTCTCCATAGCCCGCGCAGTCGGTGAGCGTGACGATCAGGCGTCCTGTGCCGTCCGAGGTGACGGAGGCGGCGAGGGGAGAACCGAAGTTGTCCGTGCCGGAAAAGCGGAGGACATTCGCGGCGCGGTCGTAGCTCGCCGCTGCGCTCTCCACGCCGACGGACTTGTAGATGCCGAAGTCCACGGCATAGCCGCTGTTCGTCTTGCGGACGGTGAGGCTTGAACCCATAGAGTCGGTGTACTCGCCGACGGGGTCGAAGGCGGCAAGAGCGTAGGGGGCGAAGCTCTCCGCCATCGTTAGGAGCCGGACGGTCTCGCGCTCGATGGTCGCTGCGTCGGCGGTATTGTCCATGCGCGTCTCGACGATATAGCCCGCGTCGCTGCCCTCGATCCGGTAGAGGTAGCGCATCGTGGTGCTCTGCCCCGACTGCGTGGTGCAGAGGAAGCTGCCGTTTCCGTGGTTCGCGTACTCAATCGCGTGCCCCGCGCTTTTGAGCGCGGCCAGCTCGGTGTCAAAATTATCCACGCGCGTGACCTTGATCGACGCGCCGCCGCTGTGCCACTCGTGCGCGCCGCTGACGCGCCGCCAGCCGTCGTAGACCTTCATGCTCCAGCCCTCGGCGTGGAAGATGTCGGACGCGGTGTGCTTCGCCGCAGCGCCGGTGGCGGAGTAGTTGAAGGTGACTTCCCGCCTGCCGGAGTCGTCGTTTATGCCGGAGATCGTGGCGATGAGCTGCGTGCCGTCGGCGGAGTAGGCGAGGCCGCAGACAGATTCGCCGCTTGCGAGGTCAAGCCCCGCAATGACCGTGCCGTCGATGGCATAGAGCATCGAGTCCGAGGCGCGCACGGCGGTGGAAAAGTCATTCTCCCACCAGGTAAGGCAGGTGCCCCGGAAGCACTCGATGAGTGCCGAGCCATCGCCCTCAAAGACGAAGTAGATCGAATTTTTCGGCCCTGTGTGGCCGGTGACGACGAGGTGATTTCCAACGAAAGCATAGTCATCGATACCGGTGACAACGCTGCTCGCAAGCTCCGTGAGGTCGTAGCTGTAGTCCCCGCAGGTGAGGACAGTACCGTCCGTCGTGACGGCGGGGCGCGCTTCGCGCGGCGCGTCGCAGCGGGGAAGATAGCCGACATCGCGCCAGGTGTGCACTTCGCCGTCGAGGGTCGAAAGATAGGTGCGGCTATAGTCCACGCTTAGCAGGGTGTTGACCTCATCGGCAAAGGCCTGCGCTTCGTCAGGCCACTCGTTCAGGGCGAACTCGACGGAGTTCTGCTTGCGGATATTCTTCCGCCCGCCCTCAAGGTCGTGCTGCGCGAGCAGCTCCGCATGGAGCGTCGTATCGGGGAAGTCCTCGGGCGCGGGGGAGTCGCCGTGCAGCTCCCACGAGGAGAGCCACGAATAGCCGGGCGCGTAGCTGTCGCCGTCGATATGGAGGTAGACATTGCCTTCGTTTCCAACATAGTGGTGTGTGCCGTCGGTCATCGTGATGTAGAGTCCGGTGTAGCCGCCCGCGAGCAGCTCGGGGGTTTTGATATAGCGCCCGCGCGCGGAGTTGATAAGGGTGACGACCTCCTCGATCTCTTCCTCGGTCTCGTAGAGACGATAGCAGGAAGAGCGCGCCTCGGGCATGGTGTGCAGCTCGATCCTCGCGACCTCGGCGGCGTCGAGCCGCTGCGCCCAGCGCATCGTCTCGCGCGGCGGGTCGGTGAGGAAACAGACCGCGAGCGCGGCGCAGGCGATGAGCGAGAGCACAACGAGCCGCACGGCGGGCTTTCGATAGCTCAGCACGCGCCCGACACGCTCTTTCACGCCGACCTCCCCGAAGGCGACCGGACAGGCGGCGATCATGCTGCGCGGTACGCTGCACGAGAGCAGCGCCTGCGAGTAGTCCGCGCGCTGCGAGGCGCTGAGCGTTTTCACCACGCGCTCGTCGCAGGCGAGCTCCACATCGCGGCAGAAGAGCACATAGGCGAGCCACAGCGCGGGGTTGAACCAGTAGAGCGCGAGGAGCACGAAGCCCAGCGGCTTCCACCAGTGGTCGCGCCGCGCGAGGTGCGCGCGCTCGTGCGCGAGGACGCAGTCGAGATCCTGCCCGCCGAGCGAGAGGGGGAGATAGATGCGCGGGCGCACGATGCCGAGAATGAACGGCGAGGCAACGCGCTCGCTTCGATAGAGGCCGCCCGATAGCGGCACGGCGTCCGCGACGCGGCGGCGCAGGCGGAGGTAGCTCACGAGCGCGTAGAGGAGCATCGCGGCGACACCGGCGAGCCACAGCCCGCTTGCGGCGGAGAGCAGGCGGCCCGCCGCGTCAACGGGCGCGGAGGGGAGCGCGATGTCCTCACCGGGCAGCGGGGAGATGACTGTGCTGTCTGTGGCGGGCGTGTCGCTGCGGAGACTCGGGGCAGGCGTGACCGCCTCCACGAGCGCGGGCGGGACGACCTCGGTCTCGGGGACGAGGCTGAGGCTGCTGTGCAGCGAAACGGGCAGCAGGAGCCGCAGCGCGACCAGCGCCCAGAGCAGCGGGGAGACCCACTTCGGTGCGCGGCGGAAGAGAAGCCGCACCGCGAGCACCGCCAGCACCAGCCAAAGCGCGGAGAGCGAGCGGTTGAGGAAGGCGAGGAAGAGCTCAGTCATGGCAGTTCTCCTTCCGATAGCGCTCGATCATCTGCTGCACCTCGTCGAGCTCCGCGCCGCTCATCTTCTGCGTGCGCGTGAAGGCGGCGAGGAAGGCGGGCAGCGAGCCGTCGAAGCGCTTTTCCACCAGCTCGCCCGCCTCGGCGGCGCGGATCTCGTCCTGCGAGACGAGGGAGGTGACGATGCTTTTCTCATTTTTGACAACGCCCCGCTCGCCCAGACGCTTGAGCACGGTGTAGGTCGTTGTCGGCTTCCAGCCCAGCCGCTCGGCGCACAGCGCGACCAGCTCGCGGCTCGTCACCGGCTCGCGCTCCCACACGATCCGGCAGAATTGATACTCGCTTTCAAAAACTTTCGGTGTCGGCATAGAACAGTCTCCTCTCTAATGCGTTAGAGTATGTGGATACTCTAACAGATTAGAGTAAACTTGTCAAGACAAAATATTGATGAAAATTCATGCACGGCGCGTGTATTTTATGGAAAATGTGAAAAAGGTGTGAACAAGACACTTGACAAACGGCGGCAAGGCAATTATAATTAAGCACAGCAAAAAAAGCTGACGCTTTTTGTGGAAAATGACTGAGAAAGGGAGAATGCGGTTGGATAGTATGCACTCGGTCTATGTCATCGGCGAGTCACGGACCAATGCGGACAACGCGATCACCAAAACATTCGGCACCTTTTACATGGCATTTGAAGTCGATGACGAGAGCTTTGAGATCCTGGATTTCAGCTGCACGCACACGATCGCCACAACGCAGGACTACCTGCGCAAGCTGTTCCTCGGCCAGACATTTCCGGAAGTGGACGAATGGCTGGAGGACGCGCTCAACCGCCGCTACGGCGGCTCGTCGCGCAAGGCTGTGCTGGTCGCCTACCGTGACGCACTCAAGCGCTGGCGGCTGATGACCGGGAACGAGACAACAACTGTATAGCTGCTTCATTTCTGCCTGCCGCAGCCGTCCGCTGTGGTGTCGCAGGTGAAACCCAGCAGGATCGGGCGTTGAAGAACGCTTTGTCTTGTTGGGCGTTTTTGTTTTTATGGGGAGGGAGGCTCCCGCGCCGACCCTCTTCGACGAAATTTGTGAAAGCCTGTTGAAAGTATGAAAGATCACAACAATTTGCAGGAAGCGCTTCGGGCGTATCTGAGCGATGTCTCCGGCTGCGTGTGCGTGGCGTTCCGCGACCTGACGACGGACGAGGGCTTCTCGATCCGCGGCGCGGAAGCCGTTCCCTCCGCGAGCACCATCAAGCTCGTCATCATGGCGGAGCTCCTTGCCCGCGTTCAGGCGGGCGGCATGAGGCTGGAGGATACCGTCACGATCACGGAGGAGATGCGCACCGGCGGAGACGGCATTCTCAAGGAGCTTGAGGTCGGTCACGCCTTTACGCTCAAAGAGCTCCTCACGCTGATGATCATTGTGAGCGATAACGAGGCGACCAATATCCTCATCGATCTGCTGGGCATGGAGCGCATCAACGAGCGCGCGCAGACCATGGGTCTTGCGTGTGCCCATCTTGGCAGAAAGATGATGGACAGCGAGGCCAGACGGCAGGGGCGGGACAACTACATCTGCGCGCTGGATATGGAGCGTATCCTCACGCAGATCTACCGCGGCGAGCTGCTCGGCGCGGCCGAGAGCCGGCTGATGCTCGACATTCTGCTGCGTCAGCAGCAGAGCGGGCGGCTTCAGCTCTATCTGCCCGAGGAGGTCGCGGTCGCGCACAAGTGCGGCGATCTGGATCTTCTGGAAAACGACGGCGGGATCGTTTTTGCTCCCGAGCGTCCCTATACGCTGGTGGTGCTCACCAGCGCCATGCCCTCGAACAAGGAGGGCAGAGAGGTCATCGGACACATCTCACGGATCGTCTATGACCACATGACCGCGTGATACCGCGCGGCGGGCGTGGCTGCGAGCGGCCGCGCCGGATCGAATTCGTTTTTGAACGGAGTTTGGAAGCACCGTTTGAAAAATATTTTTACAGAGGAGAGAAAGAGAATGTTTACCATCACTAACGGCTTTACCTTCATTGCATTCCTGATGTTCCTCGCCGGCGGTCTGCTGGCGCTGGAAAAGTACGCCAAGTGGAAGATCTTCAACTATATGCCCCCGCTGGTTTGGATCTATCTGCTCAACATGGTGTTCTGCACCATGGGCCTCTTCAATTCCGAAGAGTGCTCCGCGGCCTACAGCGGCCTGAAGAATAACCTGCTGTACGCCATGATCTTCGTCATGCTGCTGCGCTGCGACTTCCGTAAGCTCGCCAAGCTCTCCGGCCGCATGATCGCCATTTTCCTCGGCTGCTCCGTGACGCTGGCCATCGGCTTCATTGTCGGCTTCCCCATCTTCAAGAACGGGCTTGGCGGCGGCGAGGTCATCTGGGGCGCCACTGCCGCGCTGTACGCCTCCTGGGTCGGCGGCTCCGCCAACATGGCTGCCATGCAGGAAGCGCTGCCGGTCGATCCGGGCGCTTATGCCTGCGCGCTCACCCTCGACACTGTCTGCTACTCCCTGTGGATCGCTCTGCTGATCTTCATGGTCAAGTATTCCAGCAAGTGGGATAACTCCGTCAAGGCCGATACCTCCAAGCTCGCTGCGATCGCCGAAGTCGCGAACGCCGAGGTCGAGAAGGAGAAGAAGGCCAAGGCGACCGCGGGCGACTGGGTCTGGATGATCGGTCTGTCCCTCATGGTCTCCGTGCTGTCTCAGTGGGTCGGCGGCCTCATGAAGAACGGTTTCGCCTCCATCGGCCTCAATATGTTCGATAAGGGCACCTGCACCACACTGTTCGTCACCGTCCTCGGCCTGGTCTGCGCCATGACTCCGCTCACCAATATGCCCGCTGCCAACGAGCTCTCGAGCGTGCTGCTCTATGCGGTCGTCTCCCTGCTCGCGACGCAGGCTCCGCTGAACGCTCTGATCGAGGCTCCGATGTGGGTCGTCTACGGTGTGTTCGTCCTCGTGCTGCATGTCATCGGCATGTACCTTCTTTCCAAGGCGTTCCACTGGGATCTGTGCATGGTCTCCACGGCGTCGGTCGCCAACATCGGCGGTCCGGCTTCCGCGCCGATCATCGCCGTCGCCTACAATCCCAACTATGCCGGTATCGGCGTCCTGATGGGCATTTTCGGTCAGGCGATCGGCAACTTCGCCGGTCTCGGCATGGGCTGGCTGCTCAACCTGATGGCGTAAGCGTCATCTGCTTCCAACTGTAAAACGGGAGCCTGCCCCAAGCGGGCAGGCTTCCGCTCTTCTTCGGCAAATACGACGCCTGCCGAAGAGCGGCGAGCAACGCTCCGCAGGTGTCCCATACCGCGCAAAGACAGCTCCGCTGCGGCGGGCGGCGGTGCGCGGGTCCTGACTACGATGACTATGCGTGCGGCAGGGGCGTCCCCGTGTGGGGAAGCGCCCGTTCCGGCCCGCATGAATGAAAGGAAGCGTTTATCATGAATAGCTACGGTTTGATCGATCTGCACTGCGACACGCTGGCGGATTGGAAGTATGCCAACACCGGCAACCCCGATACGCTCGACGATCCCGGCCGCGTGCTGCAGCTGAGCAATATGCCCAAGGATATCCACTGGGCGCAGTTCTATGCCGTGTTTATCCCCGACGAGGAGCGCGGTCAGGCGGCGATCGACTACTTTGAGAAGAACCGCGTGAATTTCTACCGCCAGATGGAGAAATTCGGCGACCGCGTCGCGCCCTGCCGCAACGCCGAGGATATGGAGACCGCGTGGGCGGCGAACAAGACCGCCGCGTTTTTGACGGTGGAGAACGGCAGCGTGTTCGCCGGTGACATCTCCCGCGTGAAGCTCGCCGCCGAGCAGGGCGTGCGCGCCGTGACGCTCACCTGGAACGGTGAGAATGAGATCGGCTCCGGCCACACGACCGACCACGGTCTGAGCGCGTTCGGCAAGGAAGTCGTGCGCGAGATGGAGAAGGAGAATATCCTCATCGATGTCTCCCACCTCAACGACCCCGGCTTCGCCGACCTGCTTGAAGTGGCGACCAAGCCCTTCCTCGCCACGCACTCCAACGCCCGCGCGCTGTGCGCGCACCGCCGCAACCTCACGGACGATATGATCCGCGAGATGGTGCGCCGCGAGTGCCTCGTGGGACTCAACTACTTTGTGAAATTCCTGCGCGACGACGGCGATGTGCAGAGCCTGGACGACATTTATCGCCATGCCATGCACTTCTTCGAGCTGGGCGGCGAGAAGATGCTCGCCCTCGGCTCGGACTTCGACGGCGCGGTGCTGCCCGACTGTCTGCACGGTCCGGCGAAGGTCGCGGAGTTCTACGAGTATCTGCTCTCCCGCGGCGTTTCACAGGAGGCGGCGGACGGCATTTTCTACAAGAACGCGCAGGCGTTCTTCCACAAGAACCTGCACTGATTGAGCATGAAGGGGAGCGCGTCCCGCGGGGACGCGCTCTCTTTTTTGTCCCCGCGATGGGAAGGGCGGAGCGGGGACTTAAAAATAAAAAGCGCAGCGGGCGGAAAAACAGGGAAACCGCTCTTGACTTTTGGACTGCAAAGCTTTAGAATGATAAAGAAATCTCCGCTGCGGCGGGGGACAGAAAAAGTACAGGTGAAAAAGCTCCTGCGCGGGCGCGAGTCCGCGTGGCTTTTTTTTGCCGGAGGGAAGAGAAATGAAAAGTACAAAAAGCTTTGCGAGCCGCTGGGGATTTATCCTCGCGTCGGTCGGCTCGGCGGTCGGTATGGCAAATGTCTGGGGCTTTCCCAATAAGCTCGGCAGCAATGGCGGCGGCGCCTTTCTGCTGATCTATCTATTGTTTGTGTTCATCTTCAGCTATGTGGGCCTGCCCGCGGAGTTCGCGATGGGTCGCCGCGCGGCGACCGGCACGCTCGGTGCGTATGAAAACGCCTGGGCGACGCGGGGCGAGAGCGCCGGAAAGGTCGGCGGACTTCTCGGCTGGCTGCCGCTGGCGGGCTCGCTGTGCATCGCCATCGGCTACGCGGTCATCGTGACCTATATCCTCAAGGCGCTGGTGGACTCGCTCGTCGGCACGCTGATGACCGCAGACGCGGGCGCGTGGTTCGCCGAATTTTCCTCCACGCCGTACTCGGTGATCCCGTATCACATCATCGTCGTGGCGGGCACGCTGCTGACGCTCTTCCTCGGCGCGCACAGCATCGAGAAGAGCAACAAGGTGATGATGCCCCTCTTTTTCCTCATTTTCATGATCCTCGCCGTGCGCGTGGCGCTCCTCCCCGGTGTGGCAGAGGGCTACAAATTCATGTTCACCCCGCGCTGGTCGGAGCTGACCGACCCGATGGTCTGGATCTGGGCGATGGGGCAGGCGTTCTTCTCGCTCTCCGTCACGGGCAGCGGCATGATCGTCTACGGCGCGTATCTCTCCAAGGACGAAGATGTGGTCAGCGGCGCGCAGCACACGGCGTTTTTCGACACCGTCGCGGCGGTCGTGGCGGCGCTCGTCATCATTCCCGCGTGCTTCTCCTACGGCCTTGATGTCGGCGCGGGGCCGAGCCTGCTGTTCGTCACGCTGCCGACCATTCTGCAGGATATCCCGCTCGGGCGGCTCTTCGCGATCATTCTCTATGTTGCGATGATCTTCGCGGGCGTCAGCTCGCTGCAAAATATGTTCGAGGCGGTGGCGGAGTCGCTCATGCACCGCTTCCCGCGCCTCGACCGAAAGATGACGCTGCTTTTGCTGGGCGCGCTGTGCCTCGGCTTCGGCCTCGGCATGGAGACCATCGACAAGTGGGGGCCGTGGATGGACCTTGTTTCCATCTATATCATTCCCATCGGCGCGACGCTCGGCGCGCTGTCGTGGTTCTATGTGATGAAAAAGGACGCGCTGCTCGAGGCGGTCAACATGGGCAGCAGACGCACGCGCGGTACGCTGTGGTACAGCGTGGGGCGCTATGTCTATGTGCCGCTGGCGCTGCTGCTGTGCTGCGTGGCGCTCTTCAAGCAGGTCGCCTTCTGAAAACGGAAAAGGGGAGAGGGGCGAGGCCGCGGCTTCGCCCCTCCTGCCGAAAAATTTCAAAAGGGGACTTGACAAGCGCGCGCGGCGTGCATATAATGCACTACAACAAATAAAAGCAGTGAAACCTGTGACGGAGAGAAGTAGTCGGCGCGGCGAAGCCTTCAGAGAGCCCCGAATGGTGTGAGCGGGGCGGCGGACGGTCGATGAATGGACTTCGGAGGGCGGATCGAAAGGCGGACGCCGAGTAGAGACCGACGGGACTCCCACCCGTTATCCATCGGGGCGCGCATGATGGTGCGCGTAAGCGAGCGGGCGTTTTTAACGCCAATTTGGGTGGTATCGCAGAAGTTGCAAGACTTTTGTCCCATGTGGGGCAGGGGTCTTTTTCTTTTTCCGTCCGGTCCCGGCGCAGCCGGACGGTCATCTGCCGCTCAGAATATTTTTCAGGAGGAAACCAAAATGAAAAACAGCATGATGAAAAAGCTCCTCACCCTCGTCCTCGCGCTTGCGCTGACGCTCTCCCTCGCTGCCTGCGGCGAACAGGAGGCGCAGAATGTACCGAACACCGACACCGCGACCTACCGCGTCGCGGTCATCAAGCAGCTCGACCACGCCTCGCTCGACGAGATCGCCGACGCTGTCACCTCGCAGCTTGACCGGCTCGCCGCCGACAACGGCGTGACCATCGAATACACCGTCACCTCAGGTCAGGGCGACCAGAGCATTTTGAAGCAGCTCGCCGATCAGGCGATCGCCGAGGGCGTGGACGCCATCATTCCCATCGCCAGCACGGCGGCGCAGCTTGCAGCGCTCTCTGCCGAGGAGACGCGGACGCCCGTTGTCTTCGCCGCGGTCTCCGACCCCGAGACGGCGAAGCTCACCGGCATCGACTATGTGACCGGCACGAGCGACGCGCTCAGCACCGACTTCATCATGGAGATGCTCTTCGCGCAGGACCCCGATGCCTCGACGGTCGGTCTCCTCTACTCGCTCTCCGAGCCGAACTCGGCGAAGCCCATCGCCGACGCGAAGGCGTATCTTGACGCGAAGGGTGTCTCTTACATCGAGCAGACCGCCAACACCAACGACGAGGTCGTCGCCGCAGCCTCCGCGCTCATCGCCGCGGGCGTGGACGCGATCTTCACGCCGACCGACAATGTCATCATGGCAGCCGAGCTCGCCATCTACGAGGAGCTTGCCGCCGCGGGCATTCCGCACTACACCGGCGCGGATTCCTTCGTGCGCAACGGCGCTTACGCGACCTGCGGCGTGAACTACACCGCGCTCGGGCAGGAGACCGCGCGCCTTGCCTACACCGCGATGACCGATGGCATGAGCGACATGGAGAATTATTACCTCATGGACGGCGGCCTCATCACCGTCAACACCGAGACCGCCGCGCTGCTCGGCGCGGACTACGCTGCCTTCGCCGCCCTCGGTCAGCTCGTCGAGGTCACGACCACCAAGGATTGACACGCCGCCGCGCTGCGGCGGAAGGAAAGGAGAGCGCTGTATGCTCATCATCACGCAGACCGCCCTTGAGCTGGGCTTTTTGTACGCGCCGGTCGCGCTGGCGCTGTTTCTCAGCTACCGCATTTTAGACATCGCCGACCTGACGACCGACGGCAGCTTCGTCCTCGGTGCGGCGGTCTCCGTTACGCTGACGGCGGCGGGACACCCGTTCCTCGCGGTCGGCGCGGCGATGCTCGCGGGCGCCTGCGCGGGCTTTGTCACCGCCTTTTTGCAGACGCACCTCGGCGTGCCGTCGATCCTCGCGGGCATCGTGACGAACACCGGACTCTACACCGTGAATCTCGCGGCGATGGGCTGGCGGTCGAACGCGAGTCTGCTGGGTGACGCGACGCTCTTCACCCTCCTGCGGGAGACGGGCATCGGCGGAGCGTGGTATGAGCTGCTGCTCGCCGCGTGCGTGAGCGTCCTCGCCGCCGCGCTGCTGCGCGCGTTCCTCACCACACAGCTCGGGCTTTCCCTGCGCGCGACGGGCGACAATCCCGACATGGTGCGCGCCTCCTCGCTCGACCCGCGCTTCACCATCGCGGTCGGACTGTGCATCTCGAACGCTCTCACCGCGCTCTCCGGCGCGATGGTGGGCCAGTACCAGAAAACGGTCGATATCAACTCCGGCACGGGCATCGTGGTCATCGGCCTTGCCTGCCTCATCATCGGCGAGACGGTGCTCGGCCGCCGCACGCTCACGCGCGGCGTGCTCGCCGCACTCGCCGGCTCGATCGTTTACCGCTTCCTGTATGCGGTCATTTTCTACACGAAGATCGTGCCGGTGGAGTGCCTGAAGCTGCTCACCGCGGTGATCGTGGCGCTTGCCATCGCCGCGCCGAGCCTTCGCGCGGCCGCAGCCTTCCGCGCGCAGCGCCGCGCGGCAGAGCAGAGAAGGGAGGAGCGCTGAGATGCTGGACATTCAAAAGATCTCCAAGACCTTTAACCCCGGCACGGCGAACGAAAAGCGGGCGCTGAGCGATTTTTCGCTCCATCTCGAAAAAGGCGACTTCGCCGCTGTCATCGGCTCGAACGGCGCGGGGAAATCCACGCTGCTCAACGCCATCGCGGGCAGCTTCTATGTGGACAGTGGTCATATCCTGCTCTCCGGCAGGGACATCACCTTCACGCCCGAGCATCGCCGCAGCCGCGTCATCGGGCGGCTCTTCCAGGACCCGCTGCGCGGCACTGCGCCGCACATGACGATCGAAGAGAACCTTGCGCTCGCGTATCTGCGCGCGGCACACGGCGCGCCGCTACGCCGCGTCACGGAGAAGGATCGCGCGCTCTTTCGCGAGCGGCTCGCGCAGCTCGATATGGGTCTCGAGGAGCGCATGGACCAGCCGGTCGGTCTGCTCTCGGGCGGACAGCGGCAGGCGCTCACGCTCCTCATGGCGACGCTCGTTCCGCCGGAGCTGCTGCTGCTCGACGAGCACACGGCGGCGCTCGACCCCGGCACGGCGGAGAAGGTCCTCGCGCTCACGCAGCGCGTCGTCGCCGAGTACGGCATCACCTGCCTGATGGTCACGCACAATATGACGCAGGCGCTCACGCTCGGCAGCCGCACGATCATGATGGCGGACGGGCGCATCGTTCTCGATGTCTCCGGCACCGAGCGCGCGGGCATGGGCGTAGATGATCTCGTCGCGCGCTTTCGCGCCGACACCGGCAGGGCGCTCGACAACGACCGTATGCTGCTGTCAAATTGAGAAAGGGGAGGGGACGGCGCGCCGTCCCCTCTTTGCCTGTGCGGAATTTGAACAAATTGCAACATTTTTCCGCCGCGCTTGTTTTTGTCGGTTCAGGTGCTATAATAACCGCAGAGCGGTCATTATAGTTGATCTCAGCCGTTTTTCTCGTCCGCTTTGCGGACAGCCGAAAAACATGGCATATTAAAGGAAGGAATAAAAACCATGGGCATCAAATTTTCAGGCTCGGACGCCGGCGGCTTCCACTTCGATTTCTCCGGCGCGAACGGCGCGGGCGCGCCGAACGGCGGCGCGCAGCAGCCGCAGCGTGAGCAAAAGCCGCGTAAGGCGGTGGGCAGCAAGAGCAAGCGCATTGCCATCAATCTGCTCGTGACGCTGCTCGTCGGCGCGGTGTACTTCTATTTAGAGCTGCCCGCGATCAACCTCCACGCCGAGGAGTTCTACGGCTTCGTGCTGCTGCTGTGCGCGGTGTACTGCGTGTGCGCGCTTATCACCTCGGGCTTTCAGGGCGAAGGGGCGAAGGGCTACTTCAGCTTCGTCAAAAAGCAGTGTACCATTCCGTTCTTCCTCGTCGTGGGACTGATGATCGTCGCCGTCGTGGGCGGCGTGAGCTCGTGGGTGGTGTTCCGCGCGGGCAGCTATCAGAAGCTCCTCACCGTGGAGTCGGGCGACTTTACCGCGGAGATCGCGGAGGTCTCCTACGACCGTATCCCCATGCTCGACAAGGACAGCGCCGAGAAGCTCGGCGACCGCAAGCTCGGCGAGCTGAGCGACATGGTCTCGCAGTTCGAGGTCGCGGAGGACTACACGCAGATCAACTACCACGGCCGCCCCGTGCGCGTCACGCCGCTGCGCTACGGCGACCTCATCAAGTGGTTCAACAACCGCTCCGCGGGTCTGCCCGCCTACCTCATCATCGACATGGTGGACCAGAGCGTCGATGTCGTGCGGCTCGAGGAGGGCATGAAGTACACCACGGCGGAGCACTTCTCGCGCAATCTCTACCGCCACCTGCGCTTCCACTATCCGACCTTCATGTTCGAAGAGCCGGTCTTTGAGATCGACGAGGACGGCACGCCCTACTGGGTGTGCGCGAAGAAGGAAAAGACCATCGGACTCTTCGGCGGCACGGACAACAACGGCGCGGTGCTCGTCAACGCCATCACCGGCGAGAGCGAGTATCTCCCCGAGCCGCCCGAGTGGGTGGACCATGTCTATTCCGCCGAGCTCATCATCGAGCAGTATGACTACTACGGAATGTACCACAACGGCTTTATCAACTCGATCCTCGGTCAGCGCGATGTGACCGTCACCACCGAGGGCTACAACTACATCGCCGAGGGCGATGATGTGTACCTCTACACGGGTGTCACGAGCGTCGGCGGGGACGAGAGCAATGTCGGCTTCCTCCTCTCCAACCAGCGCACGAAGGAGACGAAGTATTATCCCTGCGCGGGCGCGACGGAATACAGCGCCATGGACAGCGCCGAGGGCCAGGTGCAGCATCTCAAGTACAACGCGACCTTCCCGCTGCTGCTGAATGTGGCTGAGCAGCCGACCTACTTCATGGCGCTCAAGGACGCGAGCGAGCTGGTGAAGATGTACGCGATGGTCAATGTTTCCCAGTATCAGATCGTCGCGACCGGCGCGACGGTCGCGGAGTGTGAGCTGAACTACCGCCAGATGCTGCGCCAGAACAATCTGATCTCCGACGAGCAGACGGAGATCGAGCAGCCCATCGACCGCGAGATCAGGACGATCGAGGGCACGATCGCGGAGCTTCGCTCGGCGGTCGTGGAGGGCAACAGCGTCTATTTCCTGCGCTTTGCGGGGGAGAGTGAGTTCACCGTGCGCATGAGCGCGGCGAGCGTCGCCTACGCGCCGCTCCTCGATGCCGGCGACCGCGTGCGCGTCGAATACTACGAGGACGAGGTGGGCGAATACTGGATCGAGGCCTGCGGCGTGGAGCGGCTCGCTCCCGACGAGCCGGTGCCGGAGCAGACGCCCTTGCAGGAGCCGGAGGGCGATGCCGGACAGGCCGCGTGAGTGCGAGTTTACGATAAGGGAGAGGCGGCGCTGTGCGCTGCCTCTCCTTTTTCCTTTGCGGCATTCCAAAGAGGAATGTTTTGCATTAAAATGCAGGATAGCCGCCGCTTTTGCGTGAATATTTCGTAAAAATGCAAGGATACTTGCGCGGTTTTAATGATGCTTATCAAAAAAATGAAACTTTTCCGTCTCCATTTCTGCGAATTGCACAAAAAGTTGGAAAAAAATTCTCAAAGCTTGATGGAGCGAATTTTTCCGAATCCTCTTGTGAAACAAGCTCTTTTGTGGTAGTCTTATAGACAAGATGGAAGCACCATCGAAATGCTCGAAAGAGTAAATTTAGAGGAGGCTATTTATCATGAATGCTTATATCCAGAGAGTTCTGGACGAAACCAGAGCCAAGAATGCGAATGAGCCCGAATTTCTGCAGACCGTTGAGGAAGTCCTGACTTCCATCGCTCCGGTCATCGACGCTCATCCCGAGTACGAGAAGGCCTGCCTGCTCGAGCGTATGGTCGAGCCCGAGCGCACCATCGAGTTCCGCGTCGTGTGGATGGACGACAACCTCCAGTATCATGTCAACCGTGGTTACCGCGTGCAGTACAACGCGGCGCTTGGTCCCTACAAGGGCGGTCTGCGCTTTGCGTCCAATGTTAACCTCTCCATCATCAAGTTCCTCGGCTTCGAGCAGATCTTCAAAGATGCTCTGACCTGCCTCCCCATCGGCGGTGCCAAGGGCGGCTCCGACTTCTCCCCCATCGGCCGCAGCGACGGCGAAGTCATGCGCTTCTGCCAGGCCTTCATGACCGAGTTCTATCGTCACATCGGTCAGGATATCGACTGCCCCGCCGGTGACGTTGGCGTTGGCGGCCGCGAGGTCGGTTATCTGTACGGTCAGTATCGCCGCATCGTCGGCGCTGCCGAGTTCGGCGCCATGTCCGGTAAGGCTGTGTGCACCGGCGGTTCCATTCTCCGTCCCGAGGCGACCGGTTACGGCGCTGTCTATTATCTGCGTGAGGTCCTCAAGCACGACGGCAAGGAGATCAAGGGTCTGCGCGTCGCGATGTCCGGCTACGGCAATGTTGGCTGGGGCATCATGAAGAAGATCGACGAGCTCGGCGGCAAGGTCACCTACTTCGCCGGTCCCGACGGCTACATCCACGATCCCGACGGCGTCTGCGGCGAGGAGAAGCTCAACTTCATTCTCGAGATGCGCGCCAAGGATCCCATGCACTGCAAGCCCTATGCTGAGAAGTTCGGCGTTGAGTTCGTCGAGGGCCAGAAGTGCTGGGGCGTCAAGGATGTCGATGTCTACATGCCCGCCGCTACCCAGAACGATGTCAACATGGAGTGGGCGAAGAAGATCGCCGAGTCCGGTGTTCCTTACTACATCGAGGTCGGCAATATGCCCACCACCAACGATGCGCTTGAGTTCCTGAAGGAGCAGAAGCACCTCCTCGTCGCGCCCTCCAAGGCTGTTAACGCCTGCGGCGTCTCCGTCTCCGAGCTCGAAATGGCTCAGAACGCCGAGCGTCTGTACTGGAGCGCTGAGGAAGTCGATGCCAAGATGCAGTCCATCATGAAGAACATCTATGATGCTTCCGTTGAGGCTGCCGAGCGTTACGGCCTGGGCTATGACCTGGTCGCGGGCGCGAACATCGCCGGCTTCCAGAAGGTCGCCGACGCCATGATGGCGCAGGGCATTTTCTAAGAAAACGCCTTACAAACACAAAAAAGAAGAGCTGCGAGAGCAGCTCTTCTTTTTTGCTATTTGCTGACCAGCAGCTTTTTCATGCCGCGCTCAAGCCCTTCGACGCTCAGCGGGTACATATCGATGAGCCGCGCGATGTGGCCGTAGCTCTGCCCCCAGTAGCCGCCGTAGCGCGGCGGCTCCTCGGGATTGAGCCAGATCAGGTGGTCGAAATGCTCCTTGAACTGCTTCAGACGGTCGAAGCCGGAGTACGAGGCACCGGCACGGTAGTCGTAGCGCGGGTCGGTCAGCTCGAACATATCCATCAGCGCGTCGCCGACCAGAATGACCTTGTACTCGCTGCCGAAATTTTTGAGCAGCCAGTCGGTCGAAACGCCGTGCTCGCGGTACATACGCGGGTCGGTGTAGACGGTGGAGTAGATGCAGTTGTGGAAGTAATAGACATGCAGCTCCTTGAAGTGGTTAGACTGCCGCGCCGCCTGAAAGAGCATGGAGCAAAGCTGGGAATAATAGCTCATTGAGCCGCCGGAGTCCATCAGCATGAGCACTTTGACCGTGTTGCGGCGCGGGCGCTTGTAGCGCACCTTGAGCGTGCCGGCATTGTCGCAGGTGTCGCGAATGGTGCCGTCCACATCGAATTCCGTCTTGTCGCCGAGCGTCCGGTCGGAGTATTGCCGCAGCAGGCGGAACGCCATCTGGAACGAGCGGATATCAAGCGTATTGTCGCGGCGGAAGTCGCGGTAGGTCCGCTCGCCCGCCACCTGAAAGGCGCGGCGGTAGCGGCTCTCGCCGCCGACGCGAATACCCTGCGGGCTGTGACCGGAGTTGCCGAAGTTGGAGTAGCCGCCCGTACCGATCCAGTACGAGCCGCCGTTGTGCTCCTCTTTCTGCTCCTTGAGGCGCTCCTCAAACATCTTGAGGATCTCCTCGATGCTCTTTTCCTCGTAGCCCTGCGTACGCAGGAAGGCACGGAACTCCTCAAGCGCCGTCTGCGGGTGGTTGAGCCAATCCAGCAGCTCCTCGGGCAGCAGGTCCTCGGGGAAGGGGACATCTTTGAAATATTCCAGAAACGCCGCGTCGAAGCGGTCGTAGTCCGCCTCGCTCTTGACGAGCACGGCGCGGCAGAGCTCGTAGAAGCCCGTGAGTGACGAGCGGTGCAGTCCGAGCTGCAAGCCCTCCAAAAGCGTCACCCACTCGTTGAGCGAGACCTTCAGCCCACGCTCGCGCAGGAGGTAGAAAAATCCAACGAACATAGGCTTACCGCATCCGGCGCTGCATCGCCGTGATGTCCTTGTCCTTTTTGAGCAGAACGCCTGCAAAGGGGATCTCCTTTGCAACGCGCGCGGGATCGACGCCGCCGAGCTGTAAGGCGCGCAGCCAATCGACCAGCTCGCTCGTGGAGGGCTTTTTCTCGATCGAGTCGATCGAGCGCAGCCAGTAGAACGCCTGCATCGCCTGCCGGAGCAAAACCTCGTCGAGCGAGTCGAAGTGGACGCGCAAAATCTGCTCCATCTGCTCCTGCGTGGGGAAGGCGATGTAGTGGAAGATGCAGCGGCGGAGGAACGCGTCGGGCAGCTCCTTCTCGGCGTTCGAGGTGATGATGACGATGGGGCGGTGCTTCGCCTTGATCGTCTCCTTGGTCTCGGGAATGTAGAACTCCATGCGGTCGAGCTCCCAGAGAAGGTCGTTGGGGAACTCGAGGTCCGCCTTATCGACCTCGTCGATCAGCAGAACGACCTGCTCATCGGAGGAGAACGCCTCGCCGAGCTTGCCGAGCTTGATGTACTTGGCGATATCGTCCACGCCGGCGGAGCCGAACTGACTGTCGTACAGGCGCTGCACGACATCGTAGACATACAATCCGTCCTGCGCCTTGGTGGTGGATTTCACATTCCAGATGATGAGCTGCTTGCCCATCGCCTCAGCAACGGCCTGGGCAAGCATGGTCTTGCCTGTTCCCGGTTCGCCCTTGATGAGCAGGGGCTTTTGCAGCGCAACGGCGATATCCACCGCGCCCATTAGCTCGGGGGAAGCGACATAATTCTGTGTTCCGCGGAAGGAAGTTGACATAATATTACCTCGTGGTCGTAAAATTTTTCTCTTTTATTTTACATAGCCGTTCGGCCAATGTCAATGAGAAGAAAGGGGCGAAAAATCACAAAAAAGAATCAAACAGGTGTTGCAATTTTGGAACGGCTGTGCTATAATATGGACAGAAAATAAGGAAGGTGGCTGCTCGCGATGGAAAAGCTCTCGAGAATGCAGCAGAAGGTATACGACTATATCGTCAAGTGCGTGAGCGAGCAGGGCTATCCCCCCTCGGTGCGCGAGATCTGCGCGGAGCTGGATTTCAAGTCTCCGTCCACGGCGCACTTCCACATCAAAAACCTCGAAGAGCGCGGCTATATCACGCGCGGCGCGGGGAAGGGGCGCGCCATCGCGCTCGTGGGTGAGGGCGTCAAGCCCGCCCGTCCCGCATCTCGTGTCGAGCTGCGGGACTTTCCGGAGGAGACGGACGCCCGCGCGGATCGTATCCCGATCGTCGGCAATGTCGCGGCCGGCGGCCCGATCCTCGCGCAGGAGTGCGTTGAGGACTACCTGACCTTTGATACCGGCAGCCGCAGCGGGGAGTTTTTTGCCCTGCGCGTGCGAGGCGAGTCGATGCTCGGCGTGGGCATTCTGCCGGACGATCTTGTGGTCGTCCGCCGCCAGCAGACCGCGAACAACGGTGAGATCGTGGTGGCGCTCCTCGGCGACGAGGCGACGGTCAAGACCTTCAAAAAGCAAAACGGCGAGATCTGGCTCCTTCCGGCGAACCCCGACTATCAGCCCATCGACGGGCGTGAGTGCGAGGTGCTCGGCAAGGTCGTCGCCGTGGTGCGGCAGTATTGAAAGAAGAAGCAAGAAGTCCCGCGGCGCTGCCGCGGGACTTTTCCTATTTGCGTCTGTTGCGGGGAGCAACGCCGATTTTTCGCGAGTCCCTGCTCACAGCTCGATCTGCGCGGCGTATGCTTTCAAGAGCGAGGTGATCTCCTCCTCGTGCTCGTAGAACACGGCGTCGCACTGTTCCAAGATCGCTTCCGCCTGCGCGGTATCGTCCTGCTCTTCCGATGCGGAGTAGGCATCGTATGCCCGTTTCAGGTTCTGTGCGTGGACCTCCGGCAGAGCTTCCGAGAGCACCGCGAGTGCATTGCGCAGGTCGCCGGTGTTCGAGACATTGAAAAAATACTGGTCGTGGCCGCCGTTGTTCACCTCGCTCTGGTAGGTCATGATCTCCGCGAGCGGGGACGGCGCTTCGCCGTTCGCCCAGCGCTCCCAAAGTGCGTTCCGGCGCTGCTCCTCTGCCGTCAGCTCCGGCTGCTTTTTCTTCCCAAGTCCGAAAAGGGCCATCGTGGTTTTCTCCTTTTTTGATCACCGAAGTTCCATCGGTGTAAATCTCAGACCATTGACCACCTGTTCCGTGCTGACCGCTTCGAATCCAAGCCTGCGGTAAACGGCAACGGCGTACGGAGAGGAATTTACCGTCATTTTATCGGTTCGCACCGTTTGGAATGGCTGCTTCCCGATCCCCTGACGATGATATTTCCCCTCTACGAAAAAGAGGGCAATGTGCCCGCTGCCGTTTCTTGTTGCGATGACACCGACCAGTTCTCCATTTGAAAATGCGCCGTATACGGACAGTGCGGAAAGATATCCACTCCCTATGTTGTAGGGAACATATCCATCCCTATAAATTGGAATTGGCTTACTTCATCTTTCTTTTGAGTATGTATGCCGCAAAATAAGCAATCACAGTAAGAACAACTGTAATTCCAAATTGCATAAGCATAGCCAATATATAAAATGCTCGCCATTCGTTGTTACCGAATACTTCTACTATCGTTATCGGTGCAAGAGTTATTAAATAACAAAAAAAGGCTAACGCTGTTGAAATCAATGGAGCTACCCATAGCAATTTTCTCTTAGTTATGAAAATAATTACCACCGTAAGTACGGGTATTACTCCAAATATCAAAATATTCCACCAAGTCATACAATCACGCTCATTTGTCAAGTTCCGATTTGTACTTCGTATTTATTGTAGCATATCTTTCTTAGACAGCAAACACACGGCCTCGACATGGTCCGCGCGGGGGAAGAGGTCGACCGCGCAGGCGCGTTTCGCCGCGTAGCCGAGGGCGGCAAAGCGAGCGACATCGCGCGCCATGGTCGCGCTGTCGCAGGAGACATAGACCACGCGCTGCGGCTGCATCTCGGCGATGGCGGCGATGACCTCCTCGCCAAGTCCCTTGCGCGGCGGATCGACCGTGATGACCTCGGGCCGCAGAGCCTCGCGCGCGAGCTTCGATGCGATCTCGCCCGCGTCGGCACAGAAAAATTCCGCGTTATGTACGCCGCTGCGCGCGGCATTTTCTTTTGCGTCCTCCACCGCCTCCGGCACGATCTCTGCGCCGATGACGCGCCCCGCGCGGTCCGCCATCGCGAGCGTGATGGTCCCCGCGCCGCAGTAGAGGTCGAGCACCGTTTCGTGCCCCGTGAGCTGCGCGAATTCGATCGCCTTTGCGTACAGCCGCTCCGCCTGATCGTGGTTGACCTGATAGAAGGACGGCACGCTCAGCCGGAAGACCTTGCCGCAGAGCGTATCCTCCAGCCGACCCTCGCCCCAGAGCGTGCGGTAGCGCTCGCCGAGGATCACATTGCTCCGCCGCGTGTTGATGCCCAGCACGATGCCGACCGCCTTCGGGCACGCTTCGCGCAGCCGCGCGACGAGCTCACGCTCGTGCGGGAGCTTGTCGCCGTTGACGATCAGGCAGATGAGGCATTCGCCGCGCGTATTCGAGCGCACATAGACATGGCGCATGAGTCCGCGACCCGTTTTTTCATCGTAGCCCGCGACCGCAAAATCGCGCAGATACCCCCGCACAGCCTGCGCCGCGGCGTCCGCCTCCGGCTTGACGAGCAGGCACTCCGCCGTCTCGATGACCTCGTGCGAGCGCGCGCGGTAAAAGCCGACCGCGCCCTCGCCTGAGACCGGAAACTGCGCCTTGTTGCGATAGCGCGCCGTCTCCGCCGCGCCGAGGATCTCTTCCACGACCACATCGCTCCCGCCGATGCGCGCGAGGTTATCCTGCACGCGCTGACGCTTGAGCGCAAGCTCCTCGGCGTAGTCCGCATGGCGGTAGGTGCAGCCGCCGCAGCGCGGGAAATACGGGCAGTCCGGCGCGACGCGGTGCGCCGACGGCGCAAGGAGCTCGACCACCTTCGCGAACGCCGCGGACTTCAATACCTTCAGGATCAGGACGCGGCAGACCTCGCCGCGCAGCGCACCGGCGACAAAGACAACGAAGCCGTCGATGCGCGCGACGCCCGCGCCCTCGTTCGAGTAGCCTTCGATGGTGACGATATGCTCCTGATTTTTTTCCAATTTCATCGCATTCTCCGGCAGAGGGCGCGGTCACCGCGCCCTCTGCATTGCTTATTTGTACTTGTTGATGAGCGAGTTGATCTGTCCGGTGAGGGAGATGATGTCCTTGTTCGGCCGCCCCTTCATGCCGCGAATGAGCGAGAGCAGCGACTGACCGGCGGCGATGAGCTTGCCGTAGAGATTGTCCGCGCGGGACGCCTGCGCCGTGCGCTTGCGCTCGGGGACATAGCCTTCGAGCACCATCGCGTTTGCGGCAAGATCGTACTCCTCTGTGAACTTCGCCGCGTGCGCGGCAAAGCCGAGCGAGCGCAGCTCATCGGCAAAGACCGGCGCGACATCTGCGTCGCCGTGGACGACGAACACCTGCTCCGGCTTCGGCGCGAAGTGCGCGATCCACTCGAGCAGATGGTCGTGGTCGGCGTGGGAGGAGAGCCCCTGGAAGTTCACGACCTTCGCGCGCACGGCGATCTCCTCACCGAAGAGCTTCACACGCTCCGCGCCATCGAGCAGCCTGCGCCCGAGCGTCCCGGGAGACTGGAAGCCGACGAACACCACCGCGCTGTCCGCGCGCCAGAGGTTGTGCTTGAGGTGGTGGCGGATACGCCCCGCGTCGCACATACCGGAGGCGGAAATGATGATCTTCGGCGTCTTGTCGAGGTTGAGCATTCGCGACTCCTCGGTCGATTCCACAAGGTGGAGGTTCGGGAAGGAGAACATGTGCGTCCCGTCGCGCACGAGCTCGAGCGCGTCCTCATCGAGATAGCCGCGCAAATCGCCGCAGAAGACGGTCGTCGCGGCCTTGGCGAGGGGGGAGTCGATATAGACCGGAAAATCGGGCACGGACTTCACCAGTCCCGCGTCCTTGATCTCACGAATGAAGTAGAGAAGCTCCTGCGTGCGGCCGACTGCGAACGACGGAATGACCACATTGCCGCCGCGCCCAAGCGTCTCGTCGATGATCTCGGCGAGCTCGTCCGTGTAGCTCCAGACCTCGGTGTGATTGCGGTCACCGTAGGTCGATTCCATCACCACATAGTCCGCGCCCGTGAGCGGCTGCGGGTCGCGTATGATGGGCTGGTCGACATTGCCGATGTCGCCGGAGAAGACGATCGTTTTCTCCACGCCGTTTTCGCGCAGCGTCAGCGTGATGGAGGCGCTGCCGAGAAGATGCCCCGCGTCGGTAAAGACTGCCGTTACGCCGTCTGCGACCTCGACGGACTGCCCGTACTCGCAGGTCCTGATGAGCTGCAGCGTGTTCACGGCGTCCTCGGTGGTGTAGAGCGGCTCGACAGTCTCGCGCCCCGCGCGCTGTCCCTTGCGGTTTTGATACTCCGCGTCACTTTCCTGAATGTGGGCGGAGTCGAGCAGCATGATGCGCATGAGATCCGCCGTCAGGCGCGTGGTGAGGATACGCCCGCGGAAGCCGCGCTTGTAGAGCAGCGGGAGACGCCCCGTGTGGTCGATGTGCGCGTGCGTTATGAGTACGGTGTCGATCTGTGTGGGCTCAAAGGCGAACAGGGCATTGTCCAGCTCGTCGCGCCCCTGCTGCAAGCCGCAGTCGATCAGAATGCGCTTTCCGTTCACCTCGACGCAGTGGCAAGAGCCGGTGACGCAGCGGTTCGCGCCATAGAAAAACAGCTTCACAAAGACGGCCTCCCTTATCGTTTTTTTTCATCTTACCATACTCCCGCGGCGCTTGCAAGCACGGCGCGGCGCGGCGCGCGGAGAAATTTACCGCCTGTTCATATTCCGACGCATTTTCCCTTTGCATATCGTGCTGCGGCGTGCTATACTATAAAAAGTATTTTTATGACCATCGGCAGTACAGATTCTTATTTCCCCGAAAGGAAGTTTTTTGATATGGGACTGATGACCAAGCTGTTCGGCACCTATTCCGAGCGCGAGCTGAAGAGCATTTATCCGATCGTCGATCGGATCGAGGCGATGGCGGACGAGTACCGCGCCATGAGCGACGAGCAGCTCCGCGCCAAGACCGGCGAATTCAAGGCGCGTCTCGCCGCGGGCGAAACGCTCGACGATATCCTGCCCGAAGCCTTTGCCACCGTGCGCGAGGCGGCGGGGCGCGTGCTGGGGCTCTACCCCTACCGCGTGCAGCTCATCGGCGGCATCGTGCTCCATCAGGGGCGCATCGCCGAGATGAAGACCGGTGAAGGCAAGACCCTTGTCGCGACGCTCCCGTCTTACCTCAACGCCCTTGCGGGCAACGGCGTCCACATCGTCACGGTCAACGATTACCTTGCCAAGCGCGACAGCGAGTGGATGGGCAAGGTCCATCGCTTCCTCGGCCTCTCCGTGGGTCTGATCGTCCACGACCTCACGAGCGAGGAGCGCCGCGCGGCCTACGCCGCCGACATCACCTACGGCACGAACAACGAGATGGGCTTTGACTATCTGCGTGACAATATGGCGCTCTTCTCCTCCGAACTCGTCCAGCGCGGCCACGCCTTCGCCATCGTGGACGAGGTGGACTCCATTTTGATCGACGAGGCGCGCACGCCGCTCATCATCTCCGGCATCGGGCAGAAGTCCACGGAGATGTATAGCCGCACCGAGGCGCTCGTCGCCCGTTTCCGCAAGCAGGTCATCGCCGAGACGGACGAGAAAGAGGAAGAAGATGTCAATGTCGACGCCGACTACATCGTCGACGAAAAGGCCAAGACTGCGACGCTCACCGCGCGCGGCATCGCGAAGGTCGAGGAGTATTTCCAGCTTGAAAACCTCTCCGACCCCGAAAACTCCACCATCGCCCACCATGTCAATCAGGCGATCAAGGCGCACGGCACGATGAAGCGCGACATCGACTATGTCGTCAAGGACGGCGAGGTCGTCATCGTCGATGAATTCACCGGCCGCCTCATGTTCGGCCGCCGCTACAGCGAGGGTCTCCATCAGGCGATCGAGGCAAAGGAGCATGTCACCGTCGCGCGCGAGAGCAAGACGCTCGCGACCATCACCTTCCAGAATTACTTCCGCCTCTACACCAAGCTCTCCGGCATGACCGGTACGGCGCTCACCGAAGAGGAGGAATTCGGCACCATCTACAAGCTCGACATCATCGAGATCCCGACCAACCGCCCCATCGCGCGTCAGGACGATCCCGATGTCGTCTACAAGACCGAGGCGGCGAAGTACCGCGCGGTCATCGAGCAGGTCAAGAAGTGCCACGCCAAGGGTCAGCCCGTCCTCGTCGGCACGGTCAGCATCGAAAAGAACGAAAAGCTCTCCTATCTCCTCTCGCGCGAGGGCATCAAGCACAACCTCCTCAACGCGAAGAACCACGAGAAGGAAGCCGAGATCGTCGCCCAGGCGGGTAAGCTCGGTGCGGTCACGGTCGCGACCAACATGGCGGGTCGTGGTACGGATATCATGCTCGGCGGAAACGCCGAATATATGGCGAAAAACGATCTGCGCAAGGCGGGTCTCTCCGACGAGCTGATCGCCGAGGCGACCGGCTATGCCGAGACCGACGATCAGGCGATCCTCGACGCGCGCGCCCTCTTTGCCGACGCGCTCGCCAAGCACAAGGCCGAAATTGCCGGCGAAGCCGACAAGGTCCGCGAGGCCGGCGGCCTCTTCATCATCGGCACCGAGCGCCACGACTCCCGCCGTATCGACAATCAGCTCCGCGGTCGTGCCGGTCGTCAGGGCGACCCCGGCGAGACGCGCTTCTATCTCTCGCTCGACGATGATCTGCTGCGTCTGTTCGGCGGCGAGCGCATCACGAATCTGATGGACAAGATGAACCTCGACGAGGATACGCCCATCGAAAATAAAATGCTCTCGAAGTCCATCGAAAACGCGCAGACGAGCGTCGAGTCCCGCAACTTCCAGTCCCGTAAGTCCGTCCTCGAGTACGACGATGTGATGAACAAGCAGCGCGAGATCATCTACGGTCAGCGCAAGGAGGTCCTCGACGGCAGGAGCCTCAAGGATACTGTGTTCGGCATGATCCGCACCGGCATCTCCAATCAGGTCACGCTCCACTCCGGCGAGCACGGAACGCTCGACGCGGAGGGCGTGCGCGAGATGCTCTCGGCGCTTGAGGGAATGTACTTCCCGCACGGAATGCTGAGCGAATCGCCCGAGGAGCTTGCCGCGCTCGGCGAGGAGGAGCTGACCGAGCGCTTCTTCAACGCCTCCGTTGCGGTCTATGAGCGCAAGGAGGAGGCCATCACCTCGCCCATCATGCGCGAGCTTGAGCGCGTGGTGCTGCTGCGCGTGGTCGACGAATACTGGATGGACCACATCGACGCCATGCACGAGCTGCGTCAGGGCATTCGCCTGCGTGCCTACGCGCAGGTCAACCCCATCGACGCGTACAAGAAGGAATCGCTCGAAATGTTTGAGGAGATGATCTCCGCCATTCAGGACGAGACGGTCCGCCGCATCTTCTCCGCCCGCATCAAGAGCGAGGAGGAGGTCAAGCGCGAGCGCGTGGCCGAGGGCATCGTCGCCACCACCGCCGGCGACGGCAGCGTCAAAAAGCAGCCGCGCAAGGTCCAGAAGATCGGCCGCAATGACCCCTGTCCCTGCGGCAGCGGGAAAAAGTATAAGCAGTGCTGCGGTAGATGATTATCAAAGGGGGCGATTCTTTGCGTAAGAACCGTCCCCTTTGTAACCCCGTAACCCCCAAGAAGCGCAAGGGCTTTCCACCGTCGCGGCGTTGGTCGACCTGCTCGCATTTGCTTGCAATTCTCGCGCCGCTTCCTCGAAAGCGCCTCGCTGTATCCGCCACCGGCGGCGCTTCGGCGCTTTCCTATCTCCGCTCAGCCGCTGCTGCGGCGGGGTTACGGAGGGAACGCTGCGGCGGAACGATGCGTATGGAAGAGGAGACACGATGCTCAACCGTTTTTTTGATGTTGTCGAAGAGCGCTACGGTGTTTTCTTCTGGATCGCGTGGGCGTATCTGTTTGCCGTCGGTTTTTGCGGCGAGATGGCAGGCTTGCCGAAGCTGCTGCTTGGCGTGCTTCTGCTTCCGGTCAACCTTGTCTCGTGGCCGGTCGCGCTTGCCTGCCGCAGAGATATTGCCCACGGAAAGACGGAATCTGTGCACCGCCGTCGGCTCATGCGCGGCGCGTTCGCACTGCTGGTTACCTCGCTCATTCTCCCGCTCTGCTACCTGTGGGATATCCTGATGCTGTGAGCTTTCAGCCGTTTCCGGCAGGCAATACCGCAAGCCGTTCAACGAACCGATTCCGAAACCCTCTGCCGCAGCAGCGGCGAAAGGAGGCATATCATGCCCTTTATCGCGCACAATATCAACGGTCTCATCTACGATACCGCCGACACGCTTTCCGTCGGCGGCGTTCGCCACGCCTTCACGACAAGGCACGGCGGCGTCAGCGGCGCGCCGTTCGACTCGCTTAACCTCGCCGCCAATCGCGGCGACAGCGAAGAAAACCAACTGGAAAACTACCGGCGACTCGGCGCGGCGGTGGGCTTCGACGCTTCGCGCGCCGTCGGCTGCCGTCAGATCCACTCCGACCTCGTGCGCGTCGCGCGCGAGGAGGACGCGGGCAAGATCCTCTGGAATGACCGCCCCTATGATGCCGACGCGCTCATCACGAATGTGCCGAACCTGCCGCTCTTTGCCTACGGCGCGGACTGCTGCGTCATCACGGTCTACGACCCCACCGCGCGCTGCATCGCCGCCATTCACGCCGGCTGGCGCGGGACGGCGAGCGGCATTGTGCTCAAGGCGCTCGTGAGCATGATGAGCATTTACGGCGCGGACCCCTACACGATGCGCGCGGCGATCGGCCCCGCCATCGGCAAATGCTGCTTTGAAACGGACCGTGATGTGGCGGACACCTTCTATGCGCTGATGGACCCCGCGGTCGACGAGCTGATCGAGCGCCGCGGCGAGAAGTTCCACATCGACCTCAAGGCGATCAACCGCCTGTGGCTGCTGCGCAGCGGGCTGGACCCCGCGCGCGTTGCCGTCCATTCGGACTGCACGGCCTGCTGCCCCGAGCGCTACTGGTCGCATCGCGCGATGGGCGATGCGCGCGGCGGCATGGCGGCGGTCATCGTGCTGACGGAGGAGGGGCTGTGATGCGCCGTGCGCTCGCGCTGATCCTTATTATGTCCCTTGTGCTCACGCTCTGCGCCTGCAATGCGGTGGAGGAGCCGGACGGCGATGACTTCTGGGCGGAGGACAGACCCGCGCAGGAGAAGCCGCAGGAGGAAGAGAGTGCGGGGCAGATCGACGAGCTGTGTCTGCCGCGCCTCACGGGGCAGACGCTCGACCCCGTCACCTGCATCGACGGCGTGCAGCAGACGCTCGGCGCGCTGCTCTACGAGGGGCTTTTTGCGCTCGACGGCAGCCTTGCGCCGCAGAGCGTGCTGTGCGCGGAGAGCGTCTACGATGCGGCCACGCGCACCTATACGCTCACGCTGCGCGCGGGCGTGCGCTTTTCCGACGGCTCGCCCCTGACGGCGGACGATGTGCTCGCGACTTATCGCCGCGCGGCGGAGTCCACGCGCTATGGCGCGCGCTTTGCGAAGGTCGAGAGCATGAGGGCGGCGGACGAGCGGACGCTCGTTATCACGCTCGGCGAGGAGAACGCCTTTTTCTGCGCGCTGCTCGATATCCCCGTCGTCAAGGCGGGGACGGAGGGCGACCTCGTCCCGCTCGGCACGGGGCCTTATGTTCTGACAGAGGAAGCGGACGGCGCGGCGCTGCTGGTCAACAGCGAATGGCGCGGCGGGCAGCCGCCGCTCGCGCGCATCGGGCTGGTCTCCGCCAAGGATAACGACACGGCGCAGAGCCTTTTTGCCTCGCGGAGCGTACACCTCCTGCGCCTTGATCCGACCGGCACGGACACGCAGAGCATCGGCGGCGCGATCGCGCTGCAAAGCGTTCCGACGACGGTGATGCAGTTCCTCGGCTTTCGCATGAGCAGCAGCCTGCTCTCCGATGCGGCCGTGCGCCGCGCGATGAGCGGCGTGCTCGAGCGCACGGAGCTGGTCTCCGCGCTGCTGTCCGGTCACGGAGCGGCGGCGCAGCTTCCCGTCTCGCCGGAGAGCGAGCGCTATCCGCGCACGCTGGAGTACCACACCACGGAGGAGGAGTACGCCGCCGCGCTGGAAAAGGCGGGCGTCACCGCGGCGCGTCCGCGCCGCATGACGCTGCTCGTCAACGCCGAGAACAGCTTCAAGCGCGCCGTGGCTGAAAGCGTCGCCGCGCAGCTCTCCACGACCGTGCTCACCGTCGAGGTCAGCGCTCTTGCGTGGGAGGAGTACCTTGCCGCGCTGGCGGCGGGCAGCTTCGACCTCTATCTCGGCGAGGTGCGCATGACTGCCGACTGGGACGCGGGCGCGCTCCTGGACGCGTCCGGCGCGCTCAACTACGGCGGCTTTGCGAGCGAGACGCTCTCCGCGCAGCTCGAGAGCTTCCTTGCGGGCGGGTCGATGGCGTACTTCAAGTCCTTTGTGTCGGAGACGCCCTTCGCGCCGCTCCTCTTTAAGTCTGACGCCGTGCTCACGCCCGCAGGACTGATCGACGGCATGACGCCGACCGTCTCCGACCCCTTTTACGGTCTGCAACGCTGGGTGTTCCACCTGAGCGATGCGGAAGAATAACAACAAAAGAAGGTCTTATCATGTGGTTTCTCTTCGCGCTGCTCTCCGCGGTGTTTGCCGCCCTGACCTCGATCCTTGCCAAAGTCGGCATCGCGGGCGTCAACTCCAACCTTGCCACTGCGATCCGCACGGTCGTGGTCGTCTTTCTCTCGTGGGGCATGGTGTTCCTCACCAATGCGCAGGGCGGCCTTGGTGACATCAGCCGCAGGAGCTGGATCTTTCTGATCCTCTCCGGCCTTGCGACGGGCGCGTCGTGGCTGTGCTACTACCACGCGCTCCGGATCGGCGAGGTGTCCAAGGTCGTGCCGATCGACAAGCTGAGCGTCGTTATCACGCTCGTGCTGGCGTTCGTCTTTCTCCACGAGAGCTTTACGGCGAAGTCGTTCATCGGCTGCGTGCTCATCACGCTCGGAACGCTCATCATGGTCCTTCCGTAAGAAAAAAGCTGCCCGCCGGTCGGCGGGCAGCTTTTTACGATGAAGAAGATCAGAGCATGGGGAAGCGCGTTTCCTTATGCCTGCGGAGCGCCGCAGCGAGCGCGTCGATCTCCTCGAAGGTCGTCTCCGGCGCGAAGCTCACGCGCAGAACGCCCGCGGCGGTCTTTTTGTCGAGCTTCATCGCGGCGTAGACATGGCTGAGCTTGCCGCGATGGCAGGCGCTGCCCGCCGAGATGCAGATGCCCTGCGCGCCGAGGTCGTTGACGACATTCGCGCTCGGGTAGCCGACGAGCGAGACGGCGAGGATATGCGGCGCAGTGCCATTCCCGATGCGCACGATGCCATCGATCGCAAGGAGCTTTTCCTCCGCATACGCCTTGATCTCGGCGATATGGGCGAGCTTTTCCTCGAAGCTCTCCTGCCGCAGCGAGACCGCCTTCGCGAAGCCCGCGATCTGGGCGGTCGCCTCGGTGCCGGAGCGCAGCCCGCGCTCCTGCCCGCCGCCGGCGAGCAGCGGACGCACCGCGCGGCAGCGCGACCCGATGTAGAGTGCGCCGACACCTTTGGGCGCGTTGAGCTTGTGCCCGCTCAGGGAGATGAGGTCCGCGCCGATCGTGTCCGCGCGGAAGGGGAGCTTCAAAAACGCCTGCACCGCATCGGTGTGGAGAAGTGCCTTTGATTTCCGCTCCCGCAAAAGCGCCGCGACCTCGGCGACGGGGAAGACGCAGCCGGTTTCGTTGTTCACGAGCATCATCGAAACGAGCGCCGTATCCTCTCGCAGCGCGTCCGCGACCTGGGAGGCGGTGATATTGCCGTTTCTGTCGGGGGAGAGGTAGGTGACGCTCCAGCCCTCCTGCTCGAGCTGACGGCAGGGCTCGAGCACCGCGCTGTGCTCGACCGCCGTGGTGATGATGTGCCGCCCCGCGTGGCGGTTCTGATGCGCGGCGAGACGGATCGCCCAGTTGTCGCTCTCCGTGCCGCAGGAGGTGAAGTAAAGTTCATCGGCTTTACAGCCGAGCGCGGCGGCAACGGTGGCGCGGTCGGCCTCGAGCCGCTTTTTCGCGCTTGCGCCGAAGGGATACTGCGCGCTGGGATTGCCGCTGCCGTTCACCAGGACCTCGTACACCGTCTGCGCGACCTCGGGCGTGACGGGCGTGGTGGCGGCATGGTCGAGATAGATCATAAAGGGTCAAATCCTTTCTTTGCACTTGCAATCAGGGGAAAACATGATATGATTATACAGAATAAACGCATGAAAAGCAAGGGCTGCGCCGCACCGTCCGGCGCGCCGCTGAGGAGAAGCTATGAAAATCGCGATCTATACGCTCGGCTGCAAGGTCAACCAGTACGAGACGCAGGCGATGGAGCAGGAGCTCGTCCGCCGCGGGCATGAGCTGGTCGATTTCGAGTCTGCTGCCGACGCTTATATCATCAACACCTGTTCGGTCACGGCGGTGAGCGACAAGAAGTCGCGCCAGATGATCCGCCGCGCGAAGA
>CAYWAS010000009.1:0-45745 GCA_964455915.1 uncultured Oscillibacter sp.
TGGCATGAGAAAAGCGCACCGTCCCTCGGCTTTTATCAAGATATTCTGCCCGGTGTTCCTAATCTCTGTTTCAAAGTGCCTACGGGCGGCGGCAAAACGTATATTGCTTGTAATGCCATTCGTCCCGTTTTTGACGCGCTCCCCGTTACCAAGACAAAAGCCGTTGTTTGGCTTGTTCCCTCTGACGCGATTTTAGCGCAGACGGTTAAGGCTTTGAAAGACACACAGCACCCGTACAGACAGAAAATTGATGTTGATTTTGGCGGGCGCGTGGAGGTTTACACCAAACAGGAGCTTTTGAACGGTCAAAACTTCAATCCCACCGCTGTCACGGAACAGTTATCTATTATGGTGCTGTCCTACGATTCGTTCAGAGGGCGCGGAAAAGATGTGCTGAAAGCATATCAAGAAAACAGCAACCTCGCGGAATTTGCAAAAGTGCTTGGCGCACCCGAAAATCCGATTGCCAATGCAGATGAAACCGCGCTTTTCCAAGTTATCAATCAGTTATCCCCGCTTGTGATCGTGGACGAAAGCCACCATGCGCGATCTGAATTGAGCATTGAAATGCTTGCGAACTTCAACCCCTGCTTTATCCTCGATTTGACGGCAACTCCGAAAAAGGAAAGCAATATCATTTCCTATGTGGACGCTGTTCAGCTAAAGGGCGAACACATGGTAAAGCTGCCCGTTATCGTATATAACCGCGATAGTCAAACGGAAGTGCTGATTGACGCTATCGACCTACGGAACAAGCTGGAAGAAATCGCCGTTGCAGAGTATCAGAAAACAAAGAAATATATCCGTCCTATCGCCCTTTTCCAAGCACAGCCGAAAGGCAAAGAGGACGCGACCACTTTTGAAAAACTCCGTGAAAAGCTGGTTGAGGCAGGTATTCCCGCAGAGCAGATTGCCATTCGTACAGCCGATGTAAACGAGCTTAAAAACGTGGATTTGCTTTCTCCCGATTGTCCTGTGCGCTATATCATCACCGTAAACGCACTCAAAGAGGGTTGGGACTGTCCTTTTGCGTACATACTCGCGTCACTTGCCAACAAGACGAGCCAAGTCGATGTTGAACAGATTTTGGGGCGTATACTCCGTCTGCCGCATACTACACAGCACACACAGCCGTCTTTGAATATGTCCTATGTGTTGACTTCCTCTAACGATTTTGACGATACGGTGCGCCGTATTATTCGTGGTCTGAATAGCGCGGGCTTCAGCGACAAGGATTATCGTCTGTCTGCACCACCCGTTCCCACCCCTGCACCGCAACCCGCGCCGCAGATTGAAATACCGCAAGCAGAAGTGCCGAAAACTCCCGAAACGGACGATACAGATGATTTTAACGATGTGGATAGTGAAGCTATCGGCAAGGAGCTTGAACGGCGCAAGGAACAGGAAAAATCCCCCGAAACTACCCCGAAAGCTGACGATATGTTGGAGGACGCAAGAAAAGCGGGTGAAGCATATGACGATGCCCGAAAAGGCGTAGAGGACGATCCTTTCTCCAATCCTCTGCCGTGGGAGGTACGGGACAAGGTAACTACATTCTATGTTAATCCGCAGTATCGTGAGGACATAGAAGATTTGGTTATCCCGCAGTTTTTCCATGTCATTCCGCAATCTTTATTTGTTGAGGGGTCTTTGGAACTGCTTGAAAAGGAACAGCTTGCCGAGGGCTTTACGCTGAAAGGCAAGCCCTATGACATTGATTTTGCCGCCGCAGATGATGAAATCGCAAAGGTCGATGTGCGTCAGAGTGAGGGCGGTTTGCCAAAAGTATTCAAAATGTCAAGCGCAGATCAGCGTTATTTCAAGGAGTATTTCAATAATCTGCCACCCGAAAGCAGAGTGCGCCAATGTAAGGAAATGATGTTCAGGCAGCTTAACAAGCTGAACATGGTGGACGCTGCCGAACTGCAAGCCTATATTGACCGCATTGTGGGAGATATGGATAAGGCACAGCTTGCTGCGATGGAAAAAGCCCCTCTTGGCTATGCCGCGAAAATCCGCGCCAAGATTGAAAGCTTGCTGACACAGCACTACAAGGAAACCTTTGTACAATGGCTTGAAACGGAGAAAATCGTGTGTAAGCCGTTCTTCCGTCTGCCGATGGCAATTCACCCTACGGAAAGTACGGATATGTTCGGTGGCTCGCTCTATCAAGCAGAGGAAGATATGAACAACTTGGAGCAGGATTTGGTTATGGAACTGACCGCGCTCCCCAATGTTCGTTGGTGGCATAGGAATATTGCCCGTCATGGCTTTGCGATCAATGGGTATATCAAGCATTATCCCGATATTATGGTCATGACGCAAAGCGGCAAAATTATCTTTGCTGAAGCAAAAGGCGAACATCTGAAAAACGATGATAGCCGCGATAAAATTGCTCTCGGTCAAGCATGGCGTAATGCGGCGGGTAGCCAATACCGTTATTATATGGTGTTCTGTGATGAGGATGACCTCTTGCCAGGTGCGGTCAGCTTGAGTCAGTTTATCGAAACCGTAAAAGCGTTATGAGCAATGTATGGAGAAATAGGAGGATAGTGCAATGAACAGTATTGTATTAGAATTACAATCAGAGCTTTTGCAAAAAGAGTGTAATATTATTCAAGCACTCAGAAAAGCACATATAATTGCAGTAAAATTGAAATTGACAGAATTTGATGAGTGGATACAAGCTGAGTTAAATGGATACAACGTGAATCAAGATGATATTCCTGAGTATAGACAAGTGCATGGTCAACTGAAAGCATGGAACCCCTATCATGGTTGGATTCCTGTTGTCCTTCAAGATGGTAAGTTAGAAAATATTTTATGTAACCGCAAGTTAGAGGATTCCATAGGGGAAATTTTGGAACTTTATGACAAATCAAATGGACACATAATATTGACATTTAATGCTGATGTTGCTCAAACTCTTGATTCTTGGTGTAATGCTCCATTTAAAACAAACTACTCATTACATGTCAGTAAACATTTATTAAAATCAATTCTTGATAAAGTTATAAATTGTCTCATGGAATGGACATTGAAATTAGAAGAGAAAGGAATACTGGGTGAGAACATGAAATTTAATGAAAAAGAGTCTGAAACAGCAAAAGAAATCCCACAGCAAATTAATAATTACTACGGAAATGTGATTCAAGGAAATGTAAGTGAATCGCAAATTGTTTCAGGAAACAGTAATACAATCGCTTATAACACTGCTTCTGCTACTGATGCTATACAAGAGATTCAGAAAGCATTGGAAAAAGAAAGCATTTCATCCGAGGATATGGACAGTGCGCTTGAACTATTGGAAGATATTTCAAATAAACTTGACCAAAATAAAAAGCCAGGTATCGTAAAAGCTGCTTTTGTTGGATTAAAGGATTTTCTTCTTGCCGCGGGTGCCAATGTTACCGCAACATTGATAACGGCTAAAATGCAGGGGATGTTCTAATGTATTGGTAGTTAGGCAATTTTGTGCTTAACTACCTTGGTTGCCTTTAGGCGAAATAGACAGCATTTGTTAACGGTGGGTGTAGCTCGTCCGTCTCAACTGTTGATAAATGCTGTCTGTTTTGTTTACTCCTGAAAAGCAACAGTATATCGAAAATACTTGATATAGGTGAGCTCATAGCCTAAGAAAAGAAAAAGGTACACAGCCGGACAAACCAGCAAATACAGCTCCGAAGGCGAACATAAAATGCGCACCTATAAGCGTATGCAAGAAAATTAGGAACAATTCGTAAATATTTGACGCACCCACTTCCAATTGAGCGGACAATATGTTATAATACTTGTATATACATAACATGCGTTTTCGGAGGTCATGCTATGAAAACCAAAAGCATACAGCAGTTTGTAATATATTCAAGAAAATCAAAGTTTACGGGCAAGGGTGAAAGCATTGAAAATCAGATCGAAATGTGCCGTCAATATATTGCCACGCATTATAGTCAAGAAGAAGCGGATGCGGCACTTGTCTATGAAGATGAGGGCTTTTCGGGTGGTACGCTGGAACGCCCGAAGTTTAAGAAAATGATGAGCGATTCTCAAAAAACAAAATTTGATGCCATTGTGGTGTATCGTCTTGATCGTATCAGCCGTAACATCGGGGATTTTGCAAAGCTGATTGAAGATTTGGGAAATCGCGAAATTGACTTTATCTCTATTCGCGAACAGTTTGATACGTCTTCTCCGATGGGCCGGGCTATGATGTATATTGCCTCCGTTTTTTCACAGTTAGAGCGTGAAACCATTGCAGAGCGTATCAGAGATAATATGCACGAACTGTCAAAAACAGGGCGGTGGCTCGGTGGTACTACTCCTACGGGCTATGAATCGGAGAGTATTTCCAACGTAACCGTGGACGGTAAAACCCGCAAGGCTTGCAAGCTGAAAATCATTCCCGATGAAATCAATTTGGTAAAGCTGATTTTCGATAAATTCATTGAAACAGGCTCGCTAACGAAAACAGATCAATTTCTTATGCAGGGGCGTTATAAGACCAAGCGAGGAAAGACCTTTACCCGTTTCGCTATCAGAGGTATTCTTTCCAATCCCGTGTATATGATTGCAGACGATGATGCTTACAATTACCTCGTTGAGAACGATGTTGACCTTTTCTCCGAGAAAGAAGCGTTTGACGGCAAGCACGGCATTATGGCGTATAACCGCACATTACAACGTCCAGGCAAGGCAACGCAGGAAAAGCCTATGAATGAATGGATTGTTTCTGTCGGCAAGCATAAAGGCGTTATCCCCGGTGCTATGTGGGTGCAGGTACAAAATCTTTTGGAATTGAATAAATCCAAGAGCTACCGCAAGCCGCGCAGTAATGTTGCTCTCTTGTCGGGAATCCTCTATTGCGGAAAGTGCGGTGATTATATGCGTCCGAAGTTGTCCGACCGTCTGACTGCAACGGGTGAGCCTATTTATACCTATCTTTGCACTACCAAAGAGCGTAGTAGAGGTCATGTCTGCGATATGAAGAACGCAAACGGCAATATGCTCGACGCGAAAATCATTGCCACGGTAAAGAGCTTCGGCAAACAAAGTTCCGATATGGCAAAGCAGATTACGCAGACCAAGAAGCGTATCAATGGCAACCGTGAGGGATACGACGCAGAGGTAGCAAAGGTAAAATCGCAGATTGAGGAAAACGAAAAGGATATTAAGGCTCTCGTTCTTTCGCTCGGAAAGACGGAGGGTACAAATGCAGAGAAATATATCATGGAGCAGATTGACGAGCTTCACGAAAAGGGCGAGGGATTGAAAAAACGCCTGTCCGAACTTGAAACCATCATGCAGCAACATGACCTCGCGGAAATCGAATTTGACCTTATTCGTCAGTTGCTTTCAACGATGGGTGAAAATATTGAGGAATACAGCGTTGAACAGAAACGCGCTGCGATTAGGACATTTATCCGTAAAATCGTATGGGACGGCGAAAACGCCCATGTGTATCTGTTCCACAATGACGGGGACTATGAATTTCCAAACCCGCCCGATGGTGGAAATAACCCCGATAACGACAAGAATTCTAACGAAAATTTAAAGGATTCCGAAAGTCCGTTAGGAGAGGATAGCGAACGAGATCCTGATGTATTTCCGCTCGCGCAAAAAATTGCAGGGCGAGGTCTCGCTCTCCGATTCCATCGAAACGGACGGTGACGGGAACGCGCTGCTGCTGATGGACATTGTCGGCGTGGACGACACGATGCTCACGGACCTTCAGGACCGCGAGGACGGCGTGCTGGTCCGCCGGCTCGTGCGCGAGTGCCTGACTGAGCGCGAGCGCGAGATCGTCACGCTGCGCTATGGGCTCGGCGGTCGTATGCCGCGCACGCAGCGCGAGATCGCCGCAAAGCTCGGCATCTCAAGGAGCTATGTCTCGCGCATTGAAAAGCGTGCGCTGGAGAAATTAGAGGAGGCGCTGGGCGAGCGCTGAGGCTTGCTTTTTTTCGCCGCCGCGCGTACAATAGGGAAAACCACAACAGTAGGAGGAGCTCCATGCAATATATCGGCATTGATCTGGGCGGCACGAACATCAAGGGCGCGCTCGTGAGCGAAGCGGGCGATATCCTGCGCGAAGAGAGCCGTCCGACGCAGGTCGAGCGCGGGACGGACGCGGTGTGCGACAGCATCGCCGCCGTCATCACCTCGCTCGCGCGGGACGCGGAGGCGCTCGGCGGGATCGGCCTCGGCTGTCCGGGGACGGTGGACGACGAGGCAGGCATCGTGCGCCTTGCGGCGAACCTCGGCTTTGTGAACTTCGATCTGCGCGCGCAGCTCCTGCGCCGCTGCGGCTACAGCGTCCGCCTCGGCAATGACGCGAACGCCGCAGCGCTCGCCGAAGCGCTCGTCGGCGCGGGAAAGGGCTGCGGGAGCTTCCTCGTCATCACGCTCGGCACAGGCGTCGGCGGCGGCGTAGTGCTGGACGGAAAGCTGCTCACGGGCTACACGGGCGCGGCGAGCGAGCTGGGTCACATGGTCATTCACGAGGGCGGCGCGCCCTGCACCTGCGGACGGCGCGGCTGCTTCGAGGCGCACGCCAGCGCGACAGCGCTCATTCGCGAGACGAAGCGCGCGATGGACGCGCACCCCGCGAGCGCCATGCACGCCGTCGCCGCGGAGAACGGCACAGTGGACGGCCGCACGGCTTTCGCCGCCGCGCAGCGCGGTGATGCCGCAGCGCAGGCGGTCGTGGAGCGCTATCTTGACGATCTCGCCTGCGGCACGGCGAATCTGGTCAACATCTTCTTCCCCGAGGTCATCGCCTTTTCCGGCGGCATCGCCAACCAGGGCGAAGCGCTGCTCGCGCCGCTGCGCGAGCGGGTGCGGGAGAGGACCTTCGGCGCCGCCTACGCGGTTCGGCACACGCGCATCGAGCGCTGTACGCTCGGCTACCGCGCGGGCATCATCGGCGCGGCGCTGCTGGCAAGGCAGAGCGCGCCGGAGGGCTGATCGTGAGAAAAGGGATACGCCGCGCCCGAGGCGCGGCGTATCCCTTTTTGCGGGTCAATTTGTCGATTTTAAGTAATATTGATAACATTTTTGCCGCGATCTTTAAGATGGTGGAGGTACGCCGACCTCGCTCGCGGCCTCCATCTTAAACTTGTTCATGGCAGCGCGGGCCTCGGGGACATTGATCTTGTTGCTGTTCTTACCGGACATTGTGATTTCTCCTTTTGATCGAAAAATTTTGTTGGTTTCTGGGTATCGCGAGGATAGCTTTGCCGATTTTCGATGCGATATGCGAAATGCCTGTCGGTAAGTTTTGTAAAAAAGCGAACAAAGAGAGCGGAGGGTCGCGAGTGACCCTCCGCTCCTTTCGTTTCGATCTGATTTTTGTGCCGCGGTCAAAAGCGATGCCGCGCGTTACACGGACGCGGCGTCCTTCCTGCGATCCAGCAGCACATACTGCCACACGATGGCGAGCGCGGCGAGCACCGTGCCGACCACAGACGGCAGCGTATCGGGCAGGACGCACAGGAAGCCGATTGCGACAAAGACAACGCGCACGGGGAAACTGAGCTGATGCTTCATGCAGCCGATCAGACCCGCGCCCAGCATGAACATACCGAGCAGTGCGGTGAAGACGATCATGCCGACATGGAACACCGTGACAGACTCGCCGATGAAGAGCATCGCGGGATCCATCGCAAAGATGAACGGCACGATGAAGGCGGCGATGGCGAGGCGGAGCGCCTGCAGCGCCGTGGGGATCGGCTTGGTCTTGGCGATGGCGGCACCGGCCGTCGCAGCGAGCGCGATGGGCGGCGTGATGTCGGCGATGATGCCGTAGTAGAACACGAACATGTGCGCGACGAGCGGCTCAAGCCCCATACCGGAGACGAGGATAGGCGCGCAGGTTGTGCCCATGATGACATAGTTCGCCGTGGTGGGAACGCCCATGCCCATGAGAATGCAGCACACCGCCGTCATCAGGAGGGCAAGGAAGAGGTTGTCGCCGGCGACCTTGGTGATGATCTTGATAAACACCGCGCCGAGGCCGGTCATGGTGACGACGCCTGCGACGATGCCCGCGATGCCGCAGGCGCAGCCGACGGAGAGCGAGTTCTTCGCGCCGTTTTCAAGGCCGCGGACGAACTTATCGTAGTTCATGCGGTTATCCTTGTTGAAGAGGGCGACGACGATGCAGGCGATGGTGGCGATGATAGCCGCGCGGGACATGGTGTAGCCCTGACCCATCATGAAGATGAGCATGGCGAGCGGAACGATCAGATAGAGCTTCGGCAGCACCTCGCGGGGCTTGGGCAGCTCGTTGCGGGGAATGCCGCGCAGACCCTCGCGCTGAGCCTTGAAGTGGACCATGATAAAGACGCCCGTGAAGTACAAAATTGCGGGGAAGATCGCCTTGACCGCGATGGTCGCGTAGGGGACGCCGACCATTTCCGCCATCAGGAACGCTGCGGCGCCCATGACGGGCGGCATGATCTGGCCGCCGGTGGAGGCGGTCGCCTCGACCGCGCCGGCGAATTCGGGCGGATAGCCGGTCTTCTTCATCATGGGGATCGTGATGGAGCCGGAGCCGACGGTGTTGGCGACCGAGGAGCCGGAGACCATGCCCTCGAGCGCGGAGGCGATGACCGCGACCTTCGCCGGACCGCCGCTCGCCCAGCCGCAGACCATGTTGGCGAGCTGAATGAAGAAGTCGCCGATGCCGGTCGATTCCAGATACGCGCCGAAGAGGACGAACAGGAAGATGAAGGTCGAGCAGACGCCGATGGGCGTGCCGAGAATGCCGGTGGTGGTGTAGAACAGGTTATAGACTACGCTGCGCAGCGACATTTCCGCGCCGACGAAGGCGTAGATCAAAAAGAGCGAAGCAACACAGAGGATCGGGGGACCGACCACGCGGCGTGTCGCCTCGAACAGAACGATCGTACCGATGATGCCGATGATGACCAGGGGCTGGGTGATGCGCGTCGCCATGGCAGTGATGTCCTTGAGGTTCAGCGCAAAATAGAAGAAGCAGCTGCTGCCGACGATCGCAAGGACAATGTCGTACCACGGCATGGTGTTCGGCTTGCCGGGTCTCCCCTTGCGCAGCGGGTAAACGATAAAGGTAAAGAGAATGAGCAGACCGACAAAGAGCGAGCGGCGGACGCGCTCGTCCCATGTCGCGCACAGGTTCATCCAGATCATAAAGACGGAGAACGCTGCCAGCGCATAGCGCACGACCACACCGGCTTTTCCTTCCCAGATACGGGTATTCGACTCGCGGTCGTACTTTTTCATGATCTCATCGACTTCGTTCTGGCTGACGAACTCGATATCCGACAGATGGACCTCTTCGCGGCCAATGTCTTTCTTTTCCAGCTCGGACAAAATGATACCTCCTTGCTTGCGCTTCCGCGGAGGCGGGCTGCCCCCGCGGAAGCGATATCAGATTTCTTTTACACAATCACGCAGAAGCCAACGCAGTCTTACTTGATGAGGCCCACCTCGCGGTAGTACTTCTCAGCACCGGGATGGAGCGGGGTGTCGCCCTGGCCGGAGAGCGCGTTTTCAAGCGTCAGATACTGGAACTTGTTGTGGCCGCTGGTGAGAGCCGCCTGATTCTCGTACATCGCCTTGACGATCTCGTAGACGACCTCCTCGCTCATGTTCTCGGAGGCAACGAGAACCGCTTTCACGGCAACGCACTTGGTCTCCTCGTCAATGCCGGTGTAGGTGCCGGCGGGCAGGGGATCGTAGGTCAGGAAGGGATAGTTCGTCGTCAGATAGTCGACCGCCTCGTCGGAGAGGGAGAGCATATTGAAGTCGTTGGTGGTGGAGAGGTCAACGATGGCGGTGGTGGGGGCGCCCGCAACGGTGAACGCCGCGGAGACCTTCTTATCCTTCAGGCTCTCCACGCCGTCGGAGAAGCTGCCGTTGACGGCGTTGATGTCCTCAAAGGTCATGCCGTAGGCCTCGAGGACCTGCTTGGCGTTGAACTCGGTGCCGGAGCCGACATCGCCGACGCACACGCTCTTGCCGCGGAGCTGCTCGATGCTGGTGATGTCGGGGGAGGCGATGAGCTGCACGGTCTCATTGTAGAGCGCCGTGACCCACAGCGCGCTGGTCTCCGCGCCGTCCTCGGCGAAGAGGTCAACGCCGTCGTGCGCGTAGGAGAGGACATCGCCCTGCAGCGTCGCCATGTCGGCTTCGCCGTCGGCGACCAGGAACACATTGGCCTTGGACGCGCCGGACGCCTGCACGGAGAGGTCAGAGAGCGTGAGCTTGTCACGCAGGACGGAGCCGAGGGCGTTCGCGACCGCATAATATGTACCGGAGGTGCCGCCGGTGGCGATGACGACCGTCTCCTTCTTGCCGGAGGACGAACCGTCGTCGCTCGTGCCGCCTTCCTCCGAGCCGCACGCGATCAGGGTCAGCGCCATGGCAAGGGACAGAACAAGGGCTAATAGCTTTTTCATACATGATCTCCTTTTTCGATGTGATTTTCCCGTTTCGGGCAATATCATTCTATGCAAAAAAATTCATTTTTGCAATATTGCTTTTTCTTTTCTCCACATTCACTAATCTCCCCTTTCGCACTGTTTTTTCGGACAGGCACGATTTTCTTTGTCTTTTTGTTAAATCTCTGTTTCGAATCTTTTTATTCGCGAAATACGCCGTTTCATGAAATATTGCGATTTTTAAGCAATAAAATAATGACACAAAAAAGTAGGCTGCGTCGCATTTGGGGATATGCCGTCGAAAAACGCCGCGCGCCTCTCCCCGCGCGCAAAGGCCGTGTATAGATCGTGTATAATGAATATATAAATGAATATATTGCTCATATTCACTCCGTCCCGCATTGCGCAAGATCGTGTCGGAGCGCATTTTTTAGTCAACTCCACTAAATCCGCCGCCCTCGCGCGCGTCCCCCTCCGCCGCGATCCGACACGAGGCGGCGGCAGCGGAGCCGTTTTCCGGAAATGCGCGCAATGGGTCTTTGCGCACGCGGGAAAGTGTGCTATACTGGACTCACCGATCATACCGCACGCGGCGCGCGAAGCGCGGCGAAGAAAGAAGAGGTAGTTATCATGGAAAAGATCAAACGGAATTTCGGCTTCGGCTGTATGCGTCTGCCGATGCAGGGCGACGAGGTCGACCTCGCGCTGACCTGCCGCATGGTGGACCGCTTTTTAGAGGCGGGCTTCAATTATTTCGACACCGCGCACGGCTATCTCGACGGCAAGAGCGAGACCGCGCTGCGCGAGTGCCTCACGAGCCGCCACCCGCGCGAGAGCTATGTGCTCACCGACAAGCTGACCGCCGACTACTTCAAAACAGAGGAGGACATTCGTCCGTTCTTTGAAAGCCAGCTCGCCGCCTGCGGCGTGGACTACTTCGACTTCTACCTCATGCACGCGCAGGGACGGCGCAACTACGGCCGTTTCCAGCGCTGCCACGCCTATGAAACGGCATTCGCGCTCAAGGCGGAGGGCAAGGTGCGCCATGTCGGTATCTCCTTCCACGACAGCGCGGAGATGCTCGAAACGATCCTGACCGACCACCCCGACATCGAGGTCGTGCAGCTCCAGTTCAACTATGTCGACTACGACGATCCTGCCGTGCAGAGCCGCGCGTGCTACGAGGTCTGCCGCAGGCACGGCAAGCCCGTCATCGTCATGGAGCCGGTCAAGGGCGGCAACCTCGCCCGCCTTCCCGATGACGCACAGGCCGTGCTCGACGCGCTGCACGGCGGCAGCAGCGCGAGCTACGCGCTCCGCTTCGCGGCGGGCTTCGAGGGCATTCGCATGGTGCTCTCCGGCATGAGCGACCTCGAGCAGATGGAGGACAACCTCTCCTTCATGCAGGACTTCAAGCCCCTTTCCGATACGGAGCTTGCCGCCGTGCAGCAGGTGCAGGAAATTTTCCGCAGCAAGAATCTCATCGCCTGCACAGCCTGCCGCTACTGCATCGAGGGCTGCCCGCAGCGCATCTCGATCCCCGACCTCTTCGCCACGATGAACGCCAAGCAGATCCACCCCGCCGACTGGAACCCCGCCTTCTACTACAACGAGGTCTACACGGCGAAGGGCGGCGGCAAGGCGAGCGCGTGCATCGAGTGCGGAAAGTGCGAGAGCGTCTGCCCGCAGCATCTCCCGATCCGCGCGCTGCTCAAAGAGGTCGCGCGGGAATTTGAGAAAAACGCGCAGGCGTGAGCGCGAAGGGCACCGCTGTTCCCGTTTTTCCGGTTTTCCTCCGAAATGTGAAGAAAAGCTCTTGACTCGTCCCCTAAGGGGCGATGTAAACTCTTCTCATAGCAAAGAGCCCTGCATCGGTATCAAAAAACAGGAGGGAATCATGAAAAAGAAACTGCTCAGCATACTGCTCTGCCTCGTCCTCGCGCTGACGCTGCTGCCGACCGCGGCCCTCGCCGCAGGACCGACCAGACTCAAGAGCGTCGATCTCACCATCGAGCTGCCCAAGGCGGGCGACCTCTTTGACCAGAGCTTCAAGCCCACCGTCACCTCGTTCAAGAGCGGAAACATCGACCTGCTCGCCACCGGCGCGGGCATTTTAGAGGCCAACTGGCGCGGCGACTACGACACCGACGCGAACGGTATGCCCGTCTTCCGTCCGGGCGGGACCTACTACCTGACCGCCAAGCTGATGTTCAACCCCGAGGCGGGCTACTGCGCCAACTATAAGACCGCGTCGGACGGCTGGAACCTCGTCATGCCCGACACCTTCTCCGCCACGGTCAACGGCAAGACCGCCACCGTGGGTCGCAACGGCGCGCAGTATTACCCCACGGTGGAGATCACCCTGACGCTCGAGGGCGAAGCCCTCAACGACGAGCAGAAGGCCGAGAAGTCGGCGCAGGCGACGGAGAATGTGCAGACGCGGCGCGACATGACCCCCTCGCGCACCGCTGCGGAGGCAAAGACCGTCGACCCCGGCCGCTTCCCCGAGAAGATCGTCATCATGAAAGCCTACGGCGATGACATCACGAACAGAATCAAAGAAACCGACGCGTTTCGTGAATCCGATGTCACCACGGTCATCGTTGACTCCAACGACGCCGCGCTGGAGCTGTGGCGAGTGCCCGCCAAGCTGGCTCTGAGAGAGGTCTGGGTGAGTGATAACGCCGGTGTCATGACGGCTTATCAATCCATCATGGATCCACACGCCATTGACATTGAATTCGGAAGCAAATATCCGTTCAACCGTGCCGACGGGACCCTGTTTATTTCCGAGTCCGCGGCAAAGGTGCTCAAGGAAAAAATGATCGGACTCCCCCCGTTCACCATCAAGGTCTACTCCGGCAGTGATGTCTACGCCGCGCAGAAGGCAGGTGCTGCCGCCGCGAAGGACTTCTGCACGAACCACGAGTTCACCGCGCAGATCCGCTCCGCCGACCGCGTCTGCACCTTTGCCACCTGCCAGACCAGACAGACCTATTACTATTCCTGCATCACCTGCGGCAAGTGTGAATACGACCCGAACCATGTGGCTTACGACTTCTCGCTGAGCGATGCCGAGCTCAGAGCCAATGCATTGGAACTTGCCAGCGAGCAGCACGGCACCTATGAGGCCGAGATTCCCTGCGACGATGCCTACATCGGCGTCAACGCCGCCGGTCAGCATGTCTGGTGGAAGAGCTGCGCCCTCTGCGGCCATTCCTACAAATACGATATGCTCCATGTGAACACGGCGGATCAGCAGCTCGAGGGCGCCACGAACCGCAGCTTCGCGGAGTACAAGGCGCAGAGGAAGGCGGAGCTGGAAAAGACCGAGGCGCTCGCGCTGGGCAGCATCGACATTTTCCCGGGGACCTTCAACCTCCCCGCGAAGTCCGACGCGAAGATGAGCTCCTGGGCGAGCGGCGATGTGAACCTTGCCCTCAACGACGATCTGCTTGACACCGCCCTTCTCGGCAGCGACTACACCAGGGGCATCACCAGATTGCAGTTCTGCTCCATCGCGGTCCGCCTCGCCGAGACGCTGACCGGCAAGAGCCTCCCCGCCGCGAGCGCGGCCACCTTCACGGACACCGACAATGCCTATGTCCTCAAGGCGTATGCCGCAGGCATCACCACCGGCACCTCCGCCACCACCTTTGAGCCGAACGCCACGCTGAACCGCCAGCAGATGGCGACCTTTATCTACCGCACGCTGCGCTATGTGGAGAAGAACTCCGCCTACAGCTACACCGACTGCACCTCCAGGCTCGCCTCCTACAGCGACAGTGCGCAGGTGCAGAGCTGGGCAGCGGAGGCCATGGCGTTCATGAACGCGCTCGATCTCGTCAAGGGCACCTCCGCCACCACGCTCAACCCCAACGGGCTTTGCACCATCGAGCAGGCCATCGCCGTCGCGGGGCGCAGCGTCTACGCGCATCAGCTCGGCTGGTATCAGGTCGATCTGACCCGATTCAAGGCGACGGAGAACTCGAAGCACGGCGAGACCTATATTGCCAAAAGCTGCCAGTTCACCACGGGCGAGAGCCGGATCTGGGTGACCGGCCGCCGCATGGACATCAACTACGGCATCGGCGACGGCAGCGGCGATTTCTCCTTTATCAATCCCTACACCGGTCAGCTCATGAGCATTCCGTACCACGATGTGATGCCCGTGCGCGGATAAAATCACCGCAGCAAAAAGGGACCTGATGCAGAATTCTATTCTGCATCAGGTTCTTTGATCTTATCTCGCCGCAGCGAGCATATTTTCGATCAATATGCCATAACCTCTTGTCGGATCGTCCACGAGCACATGAGTCACCGCGCCGACAAATTTCCCGTTTTGAATGATCGGGCTGCCGCTCATGCCCTGCACGATGCCGCCGGTGCGCTCAAGGAGCGCGGGGTCGGTCACGCGCAGGAGAAGGTTTCGCGTGGGCGAGGAGCCGCCGTAAATTTTTTCAATTTCGATCTCATAGGTGCACACCTCGCTGCCGGAGCAGGTGGAGAGGATCTGCGCCCTGCCCTCGCGCACCTCCTCGCGCGAGGCGAGCGAGAGCGCCGCGCCGAGGTCCGTGGGGCAGTCCCCCTCGTTCCAGACGCCGAAGATGCCGCAGTCGGTGTTGGCGCAGAGCGTGCCGAGGTCGCGCGTGAGGTCGAAGTCCCCGCGCAGCTCGCCGGGTGCGCCGCTCTCGCCGCGCCGCACCGCCTTGACGCCCGCCGCCATCACCGCGCCGTGCGCGAGCGGCATGAGCTTGCCGGTGTCCACATCTGTGATGCCGTGGCCGAGCGCCGCGAAGCGTCCGCTTGCGGGATCATAGTAGGTCACGGTGCCGATGCCCGCCATGCTGTCGCGGATCCACGCGCCGAGCCGGCAGACGCCGTCCTCCCCTTTTTTCGGGTGGACATCGAGCGTCACCGTGCGCGCGCCGCGTCGGACGCTCAGCGCGGCCGCTGCCTCGCCGTTCTCCTCGATCAGCGCTTGCAGGTGCTCCGTGGACTCGATGGCAACATCGTTCATCGTCACGATGAGGTCACCGACCTTCACGCCGCCCTCCTTCGCGGGCGAGGGCGCTTTCCCCTCCTCAGAGAGCGCCACGACGAGCACGCCCTCGGAAAAGAGCTTCACGCCGATCGCCTGCCCGACCGGCACCAGTGCGCGCGGCGTCTCCGCTGTCACCGCGCGGGCGGACATGGGCAGGGCGGAGAGCGCAAGGACCACAGCCGCGCAGAGGGCCGCGCCCCGCCGTCCGCGCCGTCTCCTCTTCCTTTCATTCATTCCATCACCTCTCGATTTTTTGAAAATTCTGCCGCGTTCCGTTTTGCGGCTTCGTTACTTTCTGCACGGACGAGAAATTCACTCCGCTCAAAATTTGACGGCGCTGGAATGGAAAACGCTGCCTGCCGCGCGGCGCGGGCAAAAAAGAAAAACCGCAGGAAAGCTCCTGCGGTTTTCGGAAAATTCCGGCAAAATTTTGTTTTTTAACGCTCGCGGTTGAAGATCTTGAAGATATCGGCAAAGGGATCGTCCTCTTCCTCCGCCTTCTGCTCGGCTTCGGCCTGCGCCTTGTCTTCCTCGTAGTTGATCGGCGCGATGTCCGCCGCCTTGGGCGCCTCGACCGCCTTCTTCTCCTCCGCGGGAGCGACGCCTCTGCCGTCGGCAAAGCCGGTGGCGATGACGGTCACGCGGATCTCATCGTCAAGCGTTTCGTCGAAGGTCGCGCCGAAGATGGTCAGCGCGTCGGGGTGGACGGCGTCCTGCACCAGCGAGGCGGCCTGCTCGACCTCCTCCAGACCGATATCGCCCGAGCCCGTGACATTGATGAGCACGCCGCGCGCGCCGTGAATGGAGGTCTCGAGCAGCGGGCTGGAGATCGCCATGCGTGCAGCCTCCTCCGCCTTGCCCTTGCCCGCCGCGCGGCCGACACCCATGTGCGCCATGCCCGCGTTCTTCATGATCGCAGTGACATCGGCAAAGTCGAGGTTGATGAAGCCCGTGTCGCGAATGAGGTCGGAGATCGACTGCACCGCCTGACGCAGCACATCGTCCGCGATCTCGAAGGCGTTGGCAAAGGTGATCTTCTGATCGGTCGCGTGCTTGAGCCGCTCGTTGGGAATGATGACAAGGGAGTCGACCTTGCTCTGGAGCTCCTCGATGCCCTTTTCCGCCTGCTGCATTCTGCGCCGACCCTCAAAGCCGAAGGGCTTGGTGACGACGCCGACGGTCAGAATGCCCGCCTCGCGCGCGATCTCCGCCACGATGGGCGCGCCGCCCGTGCCGGTGCCGCCGCCCATGCCGGCGGTGATGAACACCATGTCGGTGTCCTCCAGCGCCTTGGAGATCTGCGCGCGGCTCTCCTCCGCGCTCTTGCGGCCGACCTCGGGGTCGCTGCCCGCGCCCTGACCGTGGGTCAGCTTTTCGCCGATCTGAATTTTATAGGTCGCGGCGGAAACATTGAGCGCCTGCTTATCGGTATTCACCGCGACGAAATCCACGCCGCGCGTGCCGGAGCGCACCATGCGGTTGACAACATTGTTGCCGCCGCCGCCCACACCGATGACCTTGATCCTGACGACATTTTCAACGCCGGTGTCCAATCCGAATGCCATATCGGTTCCTCCTACTATCTCTTGTAGAATGCGGGCGGTTCGTGTCGAAGCCGCCACAACATCAAGTGTATTTGAAAGCAAGTCTATTGTATAACTCTTTTGCCGCGCGGTCAATAGCCCCGCACGATTTCCCGAAAACTTTTTTCCGCCGCGCTCATTTGTCGGGGATAAAGTTGATCTGTCCTTTGTCGGCAAGGTTCATGAAGTTGATCTCCCCCGTCTGGTTCGACTCGAGCTTATTGGTCACGACCTCCTCCGTGCCGCGCAGAGCGGTGGCGATGTCGGCGTCCCAGGGGAGCTTGACGGTGAAGCGGTCAAGGTAGCGCAGGCGGATCGCCTCGGGGTCGGAGAGGTCGATGCTCCCGATGTCCGCGAGCATGGCGCGCTCACGCGCCGCTGCCAGCAGCGCCCCGAGCGTTTCCACACGCGCGCTCTCCTCCGCCTCGCGCAGCGTGCCGCTCTGCACCGCTCCGTCCGGCTCGATGCCCTCGACGAGCGGAATGCCCGCCGGCGCCGTGCCCGTCTGCTCGAGCAGCTTTCCCTGCTCGCTGATGAGCCACACGCCCTCCCGCGTCCGCACGCCCGCCGCCGCGCTGCACTCCTGCACCGCAACGACGATGGTGTCGGGCAGGGCGCGGCGGATCGACACTGCCTCAACATAGGGCAGCGTCTCGCAGATCGTCCTGCCGATGCTGTACTTATTGAGCAGGAACAGATTATCCTCCGTCTCGATGCCCGAAGCCTCGACGATGGTCTGCGCGTCGTAGCGCTCGCTGCCGCTCACCTCGATGTGCTGTACCCTGAAGAAGATCGTCAGCGCCGTGAACGCCGCAGCGAAAATGAAGAGAATGCACATCAGCCGAAGCAGGAAGGAAAACCTGCCCCGCCGACGCCTGTGATTTCTTCTGCGATTTCGTGCCATAGCGTATCGTCCTCTGCTTTGTTTTTCTATGTAGCGTCCTCCCGACGAATGCGCGCGCCGAGCGCACTCAGGTCGCGCTCGATGGCGGCGTAGCCGCGGTCGATGTGCGCAAGCCCCGTCACGCGCGTGGTCCCCTCGGCGGCAAGCCCCGCGAGCACCAGCGCCGCGCCGCCGCGCAGGTCGGTCGAGCGGACGGCGGCTCCGTGCAGCGTCTTCGTCCCGCTCACCACCGCCACCCGTCCCGCGACGCGGATCTGCGCGCCCATGCGCGTGAGCTCATCGACATGGCGGTAGCGGTTTTCAAACATGTTTTCGACGAACACCGTGCTGCCCTCGCTCTTGAGAAGCGCCGCCATCAGAACAGGCTGCGCGTCGGTCGGGAAGCCCGGATAGGGCGCGGTGCGCACGGGACGCACGGCGCGCAGCGCGCCGGTCGAGCGCAGGCGCACGCAGTCCTCCTCGCTTCGCACGGCGCAGCCGCTCTCGGAGAGCGCGAGCGTCACGGCGGAAACGGTGCGGCAGTCCACGCCGCGCAGGGCGATCTCGCCGCCCGCAGCAGCCGCCGCGCAGAGATAGGTCGCGCACACGATGCGGTCGCCGATGACGCGGTGCGTGCAGCCGTGCAGCGGTTTGCCTCCCTCGACCGTGATGACCGAGCCGCCCGCGCCGCTCACGCGTGCGCCCATTTTCTGAAGAAATGCCTGAAGATCGACGATCTCCGGCTCGCGCGCGGCGTTGTAGATGACGGTCGTTCCCTCCGCGCCGCAGGCGGCGAGGATCGCGTTCTCCGTCGCGCCCACGCTCGGGAGCGCGAGCGTGAGATCCGTGCCGCGCAGCGCGGCTGCCGCCGCGTGCAGCTCACCGCCGCGCTCTGTGATCTCCGCGCCGAGCGAGCGCAGTGCGGAGAGATGCAGGTCGATCGGGCGCGGACCCAGCTCGCACCCGCCCGGATACGAGAGCACCGCCCTCCCCTGCCGCGCGAGGATCGCGCCGAGGAAGATGACCGACGAACGCATCTCGCGCATCAGCTCGTCGGGAATGTCGCAGCGCGAGAGCGTGGTCGCGTCCACCTCCAGCGCCTCACCGTCCCACCGGACGGTGCCGCCGAGGTGGCGCAGGATCGCGACGGAAGCGTCCACATCGCGCAGACGCGGGCAGTTTTCGATGCGGCAGCAGCCGTGCGCGAGCACGCTTGCCGCGAGCACGGGTAGGACGCTGTTTTTGCTGGCGTGTACCGTCAGCTCGCCGCAAAGCGGCGCGCCGCCCTCGATGGTCAAATGGCTCATGTGCCGTTCCTCCCTTTCCATGGGCTTGCAAGCTATGCCATAGTATGCGCCCACGGTGCGCCGCGGTGACGGCGCAGGAGGAAAATCGCTGTACTTTTTATGCCGCGTGTGGTAAACTCAGGAAAATTGCGAAAAATCCAAAAGGAAGGCTCTTTTATGAAACGAAGAAAAATGCTCCGGCGGCTCGGCTGCGCGCTCGCCGCGCTCGCGCTGTTCGTCGGCGGCTACGCCGCCTATGTCTTTGCCGCCTACTACCGCGTGGAGGACAGCTTGCCGCTCGAGGTCGCGCGGACTTACCCCGAGCGCAGCGGCGAGACGGTCGAGCCCATGGGGGACGCCGTGGAGACGAATACCGTCTATCGCGCGGTGAGCGCGAACCTCGGCTTCGGCGCGTACAGCGCCGACTACAGCTTCTTTATGGACGGCGGCACGGAGAGCCGCGCGCGCAGCGCGGACGCCGTGCGGGAAAATGTGCTTGGCTCCGCCGCGACGGTCGCCTCGCTCGCGCCCGACTTTATTCTCTATCAGGAGGTCGATGTGGACGGCACGCGCAGCCATCACCTCGATGAGCGTGCCTACGCCGTGCGCGCGATGGAGGGCTTCGCGATCTGCGAGGTCTTTGCCCAGAATTACGATAGTCCCTATCTCTTCTATCCCCTCACCGCGCCCCACGGGGCGAACCGGTCGGGACTGCTGACGCTCTCGCGCTTCGAGGTCACTTCCGCCGTGCGGCGGCAGCTCCCCGTCGAGAGCGGCTTCATGAAGCTCCTCGACCTCGACCGCTGCTACTCCGTCAGCCGCATTCCGACGGTGAACGGGCGCGAGCTTGTCCTCTATGACCTGCATCTGTCCGCCTACACCTCCGACGGCACCATCGCGACCGAGCAGCTCAAGCTCCTCTGCGCGGATATGCTCGCGGAGTATGAGGCGGGGAATTACTGCGTCGCGGGCGGGGACTTCAATAAAGATCTTCTCGGGAACTCCCCCGAGGTCTTCGGCGTTCCCGCCTCCGCGGGCGACACCTGGGCGCAGCCCATTCCCGCGGGCAGCATTCCCGAGGGATTGACGCTCGTTGCGCCGTTTGACGCGCAGGAGCCGGTCGCGTCCTGCCGCACGGCGAGCGAGCCGTACAACATCGAAACGACCTTCCGCCTGACGGTGGACGGCTTCCTCGTGAGCGACAATGTTGAGGTCGTGGACAGCGGCGTGCTCGACACCGGCTTTCTCTACTCCGACCACAATCCGGTCCGGCTGGACTTCAAGCTCCGATAAACGCTCTGCCTGCGGCGCACGCCGCAGGCTTTTTCACTTCACAAGGGAGAGCACCGTGTCGCAGATGCGCTCGGTCGCGTCGCGCACGCCGAGGGCGAGGGACGCTTCGTGCATCGTCTCAAGGCGGCTCTCGTCGCGCAAAAGCGCGCTCGCCTCGGTGAACAGGCGCTTGCCGTCCAGCCCCTCCTCCTCCAGCACGATCGCCGCGCCGTGCTCGCCGAGCACGGCGGCGTTCTTCTCCTGATGGTGGTTCGTCACATTCGGCGAGGGGACGAGGATCGCCGGCACGCCGAGGGCGGTCAGCTCACTGAGCGTCGAGGCACCCGCGCGGCATATAACAAGATCCGCCGCACGCATCACGAGCTCCATATCGTAGATATACTCGCGCACATCGAGCGCGGGGTGCTCGCGCAGGTCCACGCCGTACTCGCTCACCCATTCGTGCATCTTCTGCCAGCCGAGCGTGCCGACGGAGTGGATATGGTGGAAGGGCTCCTTCGCCGCTTCGAGGTAAAGGAGCTCCGCGGTCTTTCGGTTCATATTGCCCGCGCCGAGACTCCCCCAGAACGAGACGAGGAGCGGTCTTCCGTCGTCAAGGCCGAGGGCGGCTTTCGCCTCCGCCTTCGTGCGCGTGAAAAATTCACCGCGCACGGGCGTGCCGGTCACGACGACCTTGTCGCGGTGTTTATAATACTGCCGGCAGTCCTCAAAGCCGACCATGATGCGGTCGCAGTGATTTTCCAGTAAGCGCGTGGTGAGACCGGGGACGGCGTTCGACTCGTGCACCGCCGTCGGGATACCGCGCGCGTGACCGTAGCGCACGACCGGATAGCTCGCGTAGCCGCCCGTGCCGACGATCAGGTCGGGGCGAAATTCGTCCAAAATCGCGTCCGCCTCGCGCTTCGCGCGCAGGAGGTTGCGCAGCGAGACGAGGTTGTGCCTGATCTCCTTCCCCTTGAGCGAGCGGTGGAAGGAGGAGATATTGACCGTGCGGAAGGGATAGTCCGTGTGCGCGATCAGGTCGCGCTCAAGCCCGCGCTCCGCGCCGACAAAGAGGATACGCACGCTCGGGTCGTGCTCGCGCATACAGCCTGCCAGCGCAAGCGCGGGGTTCACATGACCCGCCGTTCCGCCGCAGGTGAAGATGACATTCATGGCATTCCCTCCTTTTGCGCCGAGGGGCGAGATACTATGTCGGCGGCATCTGCCGCGAAACGCTCAGCACGATGCCCATTTCCGCAAGCTGAATGGCGAGCGCCGTGCCGCCGTAGCTGAAAAAGGGCAGCGAAATGCCGGTGTTCGGCACGAGATTCGTCACGACCGCGATGTTCAAAAAAACCTGCAAGGCGATCTGCGTCGTGATGCCCACGACGAGGAGGCTCCCGAAGCGGTCGCGTGCGTGGAGGGCGATCCAGTAGCCGCGAATGATGAGCAGCGCGAAGATCGCCATGATGAGCGTCGCGCCGATCAGCCCCAGCTCCTCGCACACGATGGAGAAGATGCAGTCGTTGTGCTCTTCGGGCAGGAAGAGGAACTTCTGGCGGCTCTTGCCGAGCCCGAGACCCAGCAGTCCCCCCGAGCCGATGGCGATGAGGCTCTGGCGCGTCTGATAGCCCGCGCCGGTCTTGAACGCGTCGTTGAGCGGGTCGAGCCAGATGGCGATGCGCGAGGAGTTATAGGTGATGAGCCCCGACAAAAAAGCGTAGGCAACGCCCGCAACGCCCGCAACGCCCACACCGACCCAGTAGCCGCGAATGCCGCCGACGAACATCATCGCCGCGCCGACGCCGAGGATCAGCACCGTGCCGGAAAGGTGCGGCTCGAAGTACATCAGAACGGCGATGACCGCAAGGATAAAGCCGTAGGGCAGGATACCGTTGCGGAAGGTGCGCATCTTATCCTTCTTTTTGGAGATGCTGTCGGCAAAGTAGAGAATGACGCCGAGCTTCGCGATCTCCGAGGGCTGGAACTGATAGGCCGTGCCGGGGATGCCGAGCCAGCGCGTCGCGCCGTGGCTCGTGATGCCGACGCCCGGGATCACGACCGCCACGAGCAGCGCGAGGGACACGGCCAGCGCGATCTTCGCAGCGCCGCGAAAGCGCGCGTAGTTGATGCTGCCGATGACGGTCATCGCCGCAAGACCCATACCCGCGAAGATCGCCTGACGGCGGAAGTAGTAGGTCGGCTTGCCGGTCTCATAATAGGCGGAGGGGAAGCTCGCCGAGAGGAGCATGATGAGCCCCACGCCGGTGAGCAGCAGCACGAGCAGGAGAAACGGCACATCGATGGGGCCGCGGCCGGCTTCCTTCGCCGCCGCCTCCATGCGCTTCATGTGCTCACGCTGCTCGCGCCGCAGCGCGCGCTCCTCATTCGTCATGCCGTTTCACCTCTTTTCCCCGCGCCCGCGGGCGGTCGATGCAGATTTTTAGAAGTGGTAGCGCCCCATCACGCCCCACAGGGCGAGCATACAGAAGATGGCCGAGACAAAGGTGAAGATGGTCACGAGCTTGACCTCGCTCCAGCCACACAGCTCAAAGTGATGGTGCAGTGGTGCCATTTTGAAAAAGCGCTTGCCGTGCGTCGCCTTGAAGTAGGCGACCTGAATGATGTCGGAGAGCGTCTCGCAGATGTAGACGACGCCGACGAGCAGCAGAATGAGCGGCATATCGTAGGCAAAGGCCAGCCCCGCGATCGCCCCGCCGAGGAAGAGCGAGCCGGTGTCGCCCATGAAGACCTTCGCGGGATAGAAATTGTGGACGAGGAAGCCCAGCAGTCCCCCGACCATCGCGGCGGAGAAGATGCCGAGATCCTTTTCGTAGCCCCACCACGAGGCGACGACCGAGAAAAAGAGCGCCACGGGCACCGTCACGCTGCCGGCAAGCCCGTCGATGCCGTCGGTGATGTTGACGGCGTTGACCGTGCCGACGATGACGAACGCCGCGAAGATCATGTAGACGATCCACGGCAGAATGAGCTGCGTCTGGAGGAAGGGGATATAGAGGTTCGGCGTGAGCATTCCCTCGTAGCGCATCAGGCAGAGGAACGCGACCGCCGCGGCGAGCTGAAGGACGAACTTTTGCAGTGCCGTGAGACCGAGGTTCTGCTTTTTCTTCACCTTTTCATAGTCATCTAAAAAGCCGATGAGCCCGAAGACCGCGGCGAAGGCGAAGATGTAGAGCGCCATGAAGTCGCCCTGCAAAATCGTCGTCCACGAGCAGAGGAGGACGGTGATGAGAATGCTCGCAATGAACATCAGTCCGCCCATCGTGGGCGTGCCGGCCTTGCCGGCGTGCCAGGTGGGGCCGTCCTCACGAATGCTCTGCCCCGCCTTGAGCTTGCGAAGCTCGGGGATCAGGCACTTCCCCAGTGCCGCGGAAACAGCAAAGCTGAACGGTGCTGCAAACAGCATGTGGCTCATAGTCGTCTTCCTCTCGCCGCCGAAGCGGCGTCCTTCCTTTGTGATCGTTTTATTGGCGCGTTCGTTCGATCTGCGCGAGCGCCTCGCGCACCACCTCTCTCTCGTCGAGAGGGTATTTTTCCGTTCCGATCTCCTGATAAGTCTCGTGCCCCTTGCCCGCGAGCAGCACCACATCGCCCGTCTGCGCGTGCTCGAGCGCGTAGCGGATCGCCTCGCGCCGGTCGGGGAGAACGACAAAGGGCGTGGTCGTTTCGCGCATTCCCGCGAGGATATCGTGCACGATCGCGCAGGGGTCCTCCGTGCGGGGATTATCCGAGGTGACGATGACGAGATCAGCGAGCAGCGCGGCGATGCGCCCCATCTCGGCGCGCTTGCCGCGGTCGCGGTCGCCGCCGCAGCCGAAGAGCGCGATGACGCACGCGTCGGCGAAGCCGCCGATGGCAGTGAGGATATTTTCCAGCCCGTCGGGCGTGTGCGCGTAGTCGATGAGAACGGTGTAGTCCGTCTCGGTCGGCACGACCTCCGCCCTGCCCCGCACGCCGCGGCAATGGGAAAGCTCCCGCGCGGCGCGCTCGAGCGGAACGCCGAGCGCCTGCGCCGCAGTCAGCGCGGCGAGCGCGTTGTAGAGTGAAAACGCGCCGGGGATATGGAGCGCGGCGGGATACTGCTCCGAATCGGTGCAGGCAGTGAAGCTCACGCGGTCGGCGCAGTAGTGCGCGTCCCAGCCGACGAGGTCGTTATTAAGCCCCTGCCCGAAGCGCGTGATGGGACAGGTCGCCTGTTCCAGCAGCCGCGGCGTCCACGCGTCGTCGCCGTTGACCACGGCGGCGCGGCAGACGCGGAAGAGCTGCGCCTTGGCATCGCAATAGGCTTCCATCGTGCCGTGGTAGTCAAGATGGTCGCGCGTGAGATTCGTGAAAACGCCGAGCGCGAAGTCGATCGCGCCGACGCGCCGCTGCACGAGCGCATGGGAGGAAACCTCCATCACCGCGTGGGTGCAGCCCGCGTCCGCCATCGCGCGCAGCAGGCGCTGGAGCGTCAGGGCGTCTGGCGTGGTGCGCTCGGCGCACAGGCTCTCTCCGCCGACCACGATCCGGTTCGTGCCGATGAGCCCGACCTTTGCGCCAAGGCAGCGCTCGAGGAGCTGGCGGAGAAGATGCGTCGTGGTCGTCTTGCCGTTCGTGCCGGTCACACCGACCACGGTCAGCTCCTTTGCCGGCTCGCCATACCACCTCGCGGCAAGGCGCGCGAGCGCCTCATGTGCGTCGGGGACGAGCACGCAGGGCGCGCCCTCTGTCTCCCGCTCGGCGAGGATACACACCGCGCCGCGGCGCAGAGCCTCGGCAGCATAGTCCGCGCCGTCCTCGCGCGCCCCGACAAGGGCAACGAACAGGCTCCCCTCGCCCGCCGTGCGGGAGTCAAGGGAGATCCCTTTGATCTCCGTGTGCGCCGAAACGCGGCGCAGCGTAAAGGTATCAAGAGCGTGCAAAAGCTCTGAGAGCTTCGTAAAGGCAGCTTCCTTTCCCGATCGAATCTTGCTCTCGGGGGTAAATGGTCAGTCTGTGACCGAGCCGTCGCTGAACTGCACGCGCACCACCGTGCCCGCAGGCAGCTCCGTGCCCGGATCCTCGGACTGGGAAATGGCGCACACGCTCGCCGAGCTTCCGCCGGTCGCACCGGAGACGCTCATGATGAGCCCCGCGTCGGTGAGCTTGCGGTTTGCTGCCGCGGCGCTGTCGCCCACGACATTCGGCACGATGCAAAGCTCGGCGGATTTCTCCGCGCCGAGGTAGAGCACGAGCTCGGCGTTGTGGGGAACGATCGCGCCGCCGAGCGGCGTCTGATCGGTGACGGTCCCGCCGTCGCCGACGGTGCGGAAGGCAAAGCCCTCCTCGTTGAGCTTCTTCACGGCCTCCTCATAGGTGAGGCCGACGGTGTTCGGCACGGCGGCGTCCGCGCCGACGAGCTCGTCGGCGCTGTAGGTCGGCTCGATGCCGAGATAGGGCAATATCTCCTCCATCACGCTCGCAGCCACCGGCGCGACCATGTTGCCGCCCGAGCGGTAGGTGCCGGTGTCCTTGCTCGCGGCGTCGAGCGTGAGGAGCATGATGATCTGCGGGTCGTCCGCAGGGGCGCAGCAGGTGAAGGAGACCGTGACGCTCTTGTCGATCTGATCCGCCGTGCCGGTCTTGCCGCCGATGCGGTAGCCCGCGACGCGGCCGTTCTTGCCCGTGCCGTACTCGACCTCGTACTCCATGATCTCGCGCACAAGGGCGGAGGTATCCTCGGAGATGACCTGACGGACAGGGGTGGTGTCGTGGCGGTACTTGACATTCCCGTCCTGATCGAGCACCTCAGAGACGATATAGGGCGTGTAGAGATAGCCGCCGTTGACGCAGGCCGCCTGCGCGCTCAGGAGCGACACGGGCGTCACATTGAAGTTCTGGCCGAAGGCGTAGCAGGCGAGCGCGAGGGTGGAATACTCGATCTCCTTATTGACGAAGCCGCTCGCCTCGCCCGTGGTATCGACGCCCGTCTTGCCCGTCAGACCAAATGCCTTCATGTAGTTATAGAAGGTCGTGTTGCCCAGGCGCAGACCGATGTTGATGAAGGCGGGGTTGCAGGAATTTGCGAAGGCCGTGATGAGGTCCTGATGGCCGTGACCCGGCTCGCGCTTGGAGCAGTTGATCTTCTGCCCCTCGATGACAACATAGCCCGGGCAGTTGAACGAATCGCTCTGCGTGACCTTGCCCTCCTCGAGCGCCATGGCGAGCGTCAGGATCTTGAAGGTCGAGCCCGGCTGGAAGGTGTCGTTGATGGCTTTGTTGCGCCACTGGCGGTTCAAAAGGTCGCTGTATTTTTCGCCGATCTGCTCCTCGCTCATGTCGGCGGTGAGCATCTGCTCATTGAAGAGCGCGGAGTAATTGTTGAGGTCGTAGGTCGGCAGCGACGCCATGCCGAGCACCGCGCCGGTATCTGCCTCGAGCACGATGCCCGTCGCGCCCACGCCGGTGCCGTAGCGGCTCTCGAGCTCCTCGAGCGCCTTTTCAAGATAATACTGCACGGTCTTATCGATCGTGGTGACGAGGCTGTCGCCGTTCTCGGCGTCGAAATACTGCTCGTAGTCGTAGAGGAGGGCGCTGCCGTCGGCGTCGCGCGCGGAGACGACCATACCCTTCTCGCCGGTTAGCTCCTCGTCGTAGACGGCCTCGAGACCGTAGGCGCCGCCGTTATCGTTGACAAAGCCGATGACATGGGCGGCGAGCGAGGAATAGGGATAGTAGCGCTTGGCGGTCGGCTCGAGGAAGACGCCGCGAAGCGCATTCTCCGTGAGGAAGGCGCGGACGCGGTCCGCCGTCTCCTGCTCTACCTTTTTCTTGACGATCAGATATTGAAACTGCGTTTTTTCGAGCTGCTCCATGATGGAGTCGGCTTCGATCTCCAATATCTCCGCAAGGCCGTTTGCGATCAGCGCCTTATCCTCGCCGTTTTTGGCGATATCGGCGGGGGAAACGCAGACATTCTCCGCCGTGGAGGAGATGGCGAGGATATCGCCGTTCTTGTCGTAGATCGTGCCGCGGCTCGCCTCCACCGTGGTGCGGAGGGTCTGCTGCTGCACGGCGAGGGTCTTGAGCTCGTCATGCCGGGCGATCTGGAGCTTGTAGAGCTGCGCGAAGAGCAGCAGGAAGGTCCCGATGCCGAACACGAGCAGCAAAAGGAGCGTCCGCTGCTGCACCGTCCTGTTGGCACGGCGGGCGTTGGCGCTTTTTCTCTTCGGCGGTGTCGGCACGGCATTTCCTCCTCACGCGGGCGCAGCGCATCTCTGCTCACAAGGGCAAAACAAGGAGTAAGGAAGCTCCTTACTCCTTATGTATAGGCTTCGCTCAGCTAAAATATTCCACCACGCCGCGGGCACTCTGCCCCAGCGAGGTAAAGACGCGGCTGAGAACGCTGACGCTCTGCGTCTCGCACAGCTCCACGCTGTCCGGCGCGGACAGATCGATGTAGCTCACCTGCGAGGCACTGGGCTTGTTCATGCCCGCTGCGACAGCCGCCGCTTTGATGGTTTCAAGGTCAAAGGTCTGCTCATAGCGCGTGAGCAGCGCGATATGCTCGGCGTCGAGCGTTTTGAGCTCCTTCTGCATGGCGACGACCTCCGTGGAAAGGCTCGTGAGCTGCGCGTAGCTCATCACCATCAGCACGATCACCGCGGCAAGCGCGGCAGCGCCGACGACAAGCACGGGCGATACCCGCTGCCGCTCGCGCACGCGCGTCCGGACCGCCTGCTTCTCCGCGCGGCGCGGCGCGGGCGACGGTTCTCTCCTTCGCTCCGGCTCCGGCGCACGGCGCACTCGCTCCTCGTAGTCATGGTCGTAGGCAAGATTGCCGACCACACGACCGCCGCCGTAGGGATATTTGATTTTCTCGCGGCTCGTGCGTGCCATGGCGTCCTCCTTCGATCGTTTCTCTCAGCATTTTTCCGCCACGCGCAGCTTTGCGCTGCGGGCGCGGGGATTTTCGCGCAGCTCCTCCTCGCCCGAAACGATGGGCTTGCGGGAGACGAGCTTCATTTTCGGCTTCTTGCCGCACACGCACACCGGAAACTCCGGCGGGCAGGTGCAGCCCGTGGCGAGCGATTGCAGCTCGCGCTTGACGATGCGGTCCTCGAGCGAATGGAAGGTGATGACCGCGAGCCGTCCTCCGGCGCGCAGATTCCGCTCCGCCGCAGCGAGCATCGGGGGCAGCTCGCCCAGCTCGTCGTTGACGGCAATGCGGATCGCCTGAAAGCTGCGCTTGGCGGGGTGCTGCTTTTCGCGCAGCGCCGCGGCCGGCATCGCGCCGCGAATGAGGTCGGCAAGCTCGAGCGTCGTCTCGATCGCCCGCTCCTCGCGGCGGCGGCAGATGGCTTTTGCGATGGCGGGGGCGTAGCGCTCCTCGCCGTATTCATATAAGATGCGCCGCAGCTCCTCATAGCTCGCGGTGTTGACCAGCTCGCGCGCGGTGTAGGGCGCGCTCGCGTCCATGCGCATATCCAGCGGCGCGTCGAGCTTGTAGGAAAAGCCGCGCTGCGCCTCGTCGAGCTGCGGCGAGGATACGCCGAGGTCGAAGAGCATTCCGTCCACGCCGTGGATATCCAGCTCGCGCAGCACCGCGTCGAGCGCGCTGAAGTTGGAGTGAACGAGCGTCACGCGCTCCATATAGGGGGCAAGGCGCTCGCGCGCGGCGGCAAGCGCCGTTTCGTCGCGGTCGAGGGCGATGAGCCGCCCGCCCGCCGTCAGGCGGCGGACGATCTCCAGCGAGTGACCGGCGCGGCCGAGCGTCCCGTCAAGGTAAACGCCGTCCGGTCGGATCGCGAGCGCGTCCAGACATTCGTGCAGCAGCACCGGCTTGTGGCCGTAATCCTTCTCTTCCATCTCAGAAGCCCAGCTCTTCCATCACGGCGGCGAGGTTCTCGGAGTTGAGCTCCTCGGCCTCCAGCGCCGCCCAGCGTTCCGCGTTCCAGATCTCGGCGCGGTTGGACACGCCGATGATCGTCACATCTTTGTCCAGCCCCGCATAGGCGCGCAGCTTCTGCGGCAGGAGGATACGCCCCTGCGCGTCCGGCTCGCACTTGGCGGCGTTGGCGAAGAGCGGGCGCATCGCCTTGGTCTTCGTGTAGGGCAGGCTCTCGAACTTTTCGGTGAACTTCGCCCAGCTCGCGTCGGAGTAGACGCTCAGGCAGGCGTCCATGCCCATGGTGACATAAAAGGTCTCGCCAAGCTCCTCGCGGAGCTTCGCGGGGATAAACACTCTGCCCTTGGCGTCGATCGAATGCTGATACTGACCGGTCAAAGCGCTCTCCCCTTTCGGCGATCATTTGAAGAGGTGCGAAGAGGGCAAAGCTGCGGCTCCCTCTTTTTTCGGGGAAGCCGCCGCGCTCCACTCTCCTGCACTTTTGGGAAATCAGCACCACTTTTAGACACTCAGCGCCACTTTCCCCCACTTCACAATTCGAAGTATACATAATTCCTTTCGGAAATGCAAGCAGAAATTTTCCCGTTTTTGCGGCCTTTCACGGCTCTTTCTGTCAAAGTTTTCCACAGCTTCTTTCCGAAAGTAAAACGCGCGTTCGATTGACGCAAAGACGCAAAAAAACGCGCCACAACATCTTGTGGCGCGTTTTCTCCGCAGCGCAAAATATATTTTCTGTTCGTCTGACGAAAAATCTTTTGTCAGATCTGACGAAATTTACTTATCCTCTTTGTTGCTTTTCTCCAGCGACTTGTTCAGCTCCTCGCGGCGGCGCTGCATCTGCTCCGCCGAAGCCGCGCGGAAACGCGCACGGGTCTGCTTGACCTCGTCGAGCGCCATCTGGACAGCCTCCTCCGTGCGGCGCAGCACATCTTCGGAATAGTCGTTCGCCACGCGGTACATCTCGCGCGAGCGCTCCTCGGCGCGGGCGACGATCTCGTGTCCCTTCGTGCGGGAGGCGGCGAGCACCTCGCTCTCGGAGACCTTGCTCTTCGCCTCGAATTCCGCCTTCTGCATCATGCGCTCCACATCGCGCTTGGCGGCCTCGACATATTCGTCGCGCGTGCGCACAAGCTCCTGCGCGCGCTTGAGCTCCACCGGAAACTGCGCGCGGATCTCTTCGATCAGATCGAGCACCTCGTCGCGGTTGATCACGCACTTGTCGTTCGACAGCGGCGCGTTTTTCGCATCATCGACCAGCTTGTAGAGCAGATCGAGCAGTTTTTTCACATTTTCCTCTGCCATGGTCATCTCAGTCCTTTCTTCTTAATCATCTCCGCGGCGGCGGACGGCAGACAGCGCTCGAGCGGCTGACCGTATCGGATCATCTCGCGCGCCATCGTCGAGGAGATGTGCTGGTGCGCCGGCTCGGCGCACAGGAGCACGGTGTCGAGCGCTCCGCCCGAGAGATCGCGGTAGATCAGCGAGAGCTGATACTCCGCGTCGAAATCCGCGCCGTTGCGCGCGCCGCGCACGAGAAAGCGCGCGCCCTTTTCGCGCGCGAAATCGGTCAGCAGTCCGCCCCAGAGCGCGGCCTCCACATTCCCGAGCGGCGCGACGCTCGCGCGCATGAGCGCGAGCTTTTCCTCGTCGGTGAACATCGGGTGCGTCTTTTCCCCGTTCGGCACGATGGCGACATACACGCAGTCAAAGAGCCGCGCGGCGCGCTCGATGATGTCCATGTGACCGAGCGTCACGGGGTCGAAGCTGCCGGGGAAAACGGCGATGCGTTCCTCTCTCATGCTTCCTCCTCCCCGTCGCGGCGGTAGAGCGTCACCTTGATCCGGCCGTAGCGGTATTCGCGCGCGACGCGGTAGGGCGGCGCGAGCGCGGGCAGTTCCTTTTCCACCGGACTTTCCGCTATCATTATACCATTCGGCGCCAAAATGTCAAACCGCGCGATGTGCGCGATAGCGCGCTCGAGCAGGTCGCCTTCGTAGGGCGGATCGAGGAAGATCAGGTCGAACGGCTCGCGCTGCGCGGCAAGATAGCCCATCGACTCGCCGCAGACGACCTGCGCGCCCTCCGTCAGGCGCGTGAGGGCGAGATTTTCGCGGATCAGCTTCACCGCGTCGGTGCGCCGGTCGACAAAGACCGCCTTCTCCGCACCGCGCGAGAGCGCCTCGATGCCGAGCTGTCCCGTGCCCGCGAAGAGGTCGAGCACCCGCGCGCCCTCCACCTCGAACTGGATCGCGGAAAAAATGCCCTCCTTGACCTTGTCGGTCGTCGGGCGGGTATCATAGCCCTTCAATTCGTTCAGCCGGCGACCGCGCGCCGAGCCGGTGATGACTCTCATAGCGTGTTCCTTTCGCTCTGTCGTTTTCTGCTTCTATCCTAACCAAAAGCGGCGGATATTGCAAGTGGCTGCCGAAAATATTTTTCACCGCGCGCCGCGCACCCTTTATTTTCAAAAAAGTACCGTTTCTTGCGCAAATAGTATTGCAAATCGTGTTTAGATGCTGTAAAATAGCCTCACCTTTTATAGAAGATATTTATAAGTAAAAGGTAAACTAAAAAGAGAGAGTGTGTATTTTATGAACAGGAAAAAGCTCAGTCTGCCGGTGCAGATCTTCCTTGCGCTGATCCTCGGTATCGTGTGCGGCCTTGCCTTCTACTTTGCGGGCAATCCCGAGTTCACCACCAACTACCTCAAGCCCTTCGGCACCATCTTCGTCAACCTCCTCAAGTTCATCGTCGTTCCCGTGGTGCTGCTGTCGATGATCGACGGCATCATCTCCATGGGCGACATGAAGAAGGTCGGCTCCGTCGGCTGGAAGACGGTCGCCTACTTCCTCGTCACCACCGCCATCGCCTGCGTGATCGGTCTCGTGTTCGCGAACCTCTTCAACGGCGCAGGTCTGTTCCCGACGCTTGCGCTCGAAGAGGGCGCGACCTGGGACAAGGCGACGAGCGCGAACTTCATGGATACCCTCGTGGGTATGTTCCCGAGCAATATGTGGCAGTCCTTCACCGAGGCCAATATGCTCCAGGTCATCGTCATCGCGCTCTTCTTCGGCGGCGGTATCCTCGCAGCCGGTGAAAAGGGCGCGCTCGCCAAGGACATCGTCACCTCCTTCTACGCGGTCATCGAGCGCGTGATGGCGTTCATCATCGCGCTGAGCCCCATCGGTGTCTTCACGATGATGGCATGGGTCGTCGCCAATCAGGGTCCCGAGATCCTCGGCTCGCTCGGCATCGTGCTCCTCTGCGCCTACATCGGCTACATCGTCCACGCGGTGCTCTGCTACTCCTTCTCCGCCAAGGCCTTCGCCGGCGTCAGCCCCGTGTTCTTCTTCAAGAACGCAGCTCCCGCGATGATCTTCGCCTTCACCTCCACCTCCTCCGCCGCGACGATCCCCCTGAGCAAGGAGTGCGCGGATAAGATGGGCGCGGAGAACGATGTCTCCTCCTTCGTCATTCCCCTCGGCGCGACGATCAATATGGACGGCACCGCCATCTACCAGTGCGTGGCGACCATCTTCCTCGCCACCTGCTGCGGCATGACGCTGACGCTCGGTCAGATGATCACCATTGTCGTCACCGCGACGCTTGCCTCCATCGGCACCGCCGGCACCCCCGGCGCGGGCATGATCATGCTCGCGATGGTGCTCGAGGCGATGAACATTCCGGTCGATATGATCATGATTATCTACGGCATCGACCGCCTGTTCGACATGGGCCGCACCTGCCTGAACATCACGGGCGACATCTCCTGCGCGCTGTGCGTCACCAAGTGGGAGAGCAACAAGAGCGTTAAGACTGCAAAATAAGAAATCGCACCAAACGCTTTTGGGGAGGGACACGGGTCCCTCCCCTTTTTCGCAAAATGGCGGTTGCTTTTTCCCCGCCTGCGGCGTAAAATACGCTTACCAGACGACGCGGGGAGGGCAAGGACCATGCGGAACGAAAAAAGAGGATATCTGCTGATCCTGCTCGCCGCCGTCATTTTCTCCACCACGGAGGTCGCGCTCAAGCTGCTCGGCAGCAGCTTCGCGCCCATGCAGCTCACGGTCGAGCGCGTGCTCATCGGCGGCTGCGCGCTGCTGCCGTTCGCGCTGCGGGAGCTGAAGCGCCGCGGCGTGCGGCTCGGCGGAAGCGATGTGCGCTATTTCGCCCTGCTCGGCTTTCTGACCGTGCTCGTCCACATGACGCTGCTGCAAATGGCGGTGCTCCACGCCGACGCCTCGGCGACCGCCATCATCTACTCGGGCAACCCGATCTTCGCCGCCTTTTTTGCGCATCTGATCCTGCGCGAGCCGCTGAAAAGGAACCACCTGCTCGCGATCGCGCTGGAGTTCGCCGGCATTCTGGTCATTCTCAACCCGCCGCACTTCGAGATGAGCCTGCGCGGTTTCCTTGAAATTTTAGTTGCCACGGTCTGCTTCGCCTGCTACGGCGTGCTGTGCAAGCTGCGCGTCGAGCGCCTCGGCAGCACGGTGATCGCCTCGATGAATATGCTCATCGGCGGCGCGGAGATGCTCACCCTCCTCCTGCTCGGAAAGCTCGAGGCGGTCGCACAGCTCTACGGGCGCGTGGGGCTGGGCGTATTCGCCCGCGTCCCGCTGACGGAGGGCTTCACGCCCGCCTCCACCGCGATCCTGCTCTATGTCGGCGTCGTTGTCGCCGGCGGCGGCTTCTTCCTCACCGGTCAGATCGCCAAGGACACCTCCGCGACGGAGGCCTCGTTCATGTATCTGCTCAAGCCGATCTTCGCCGCGGTGGTCGCTGCGGTCGTCCTGCACGAGCACATCAGCGTCCACCGCATCGCGGGCATTCTGATCTTCACGCTCGCCTCGCTGTGCGTTTTTCTGCCCGTGCTGCGCGAGCTGGTGCGCGAAAAGCGCGCGGCGCGCAAGGCGTCCTGACACAAAGAAAAAACGCTCCCGACCTGAAGTCGGGAGCGTTTGCTTCGTTTGGGGCTTAAAATTCCACCGTGCCGTTCAGCACGCGCAGGTCGTAGGGCTCAAAGACGACCCTGCGGTAGCGCTCGACATCGAGCGGCACGCCCGTCCAGTCGGAGTGAAGGTCGCCGTTCTGCTTGATGAGGATATCGTAGAGGATATCGTAGGTGACGCCGTTCTCGTCCGTTTCCACGATGGTGGAGTAGGGCAGCGTTTTATGATAGGTCATGTGCAGGCCCTTGTGAGCGAAGTGGAAACCGTTGCGCATTCGGCAGCCGTCGAGCCCCATGTAGGTGAACTGCGATTTGAGGTCTTGCAGGATCTTGTCGTGCTCCTCCTCATAAAGATTCTCGGGCGTGGTCTCGGTGTAGTCGTAGCGGAACTGAATGGGGATATCATACTTGCGCCAGCGCTCGACATAGTCCGTGAGCTGATCGGCGGGATAGTGCTTGTAGAGCACGCAGTTGATGCGCGTGGGCGTGGCGATCTGCGCGACGACCTCGTCGGGCGATTCCTCCACATAGCGCTGGAGATGGCGGGAGATGTTGATGCAGGTGATCTTGTCCGCGTTGCGGCGGGTGAACTCGAGCATCTCCTCCGCGCTGCAACCGGGCTGCACGGGGAAGGTGGTGTTGATATACACCTTATGCGTCTTGGGGATCGCGTCGAGCATTCGCTGCAGCTCCGCGAGCTGGGCGAAGGGCTCGCCGCCGGTAAAGACGAAGTCACACGCCGGCGTGATCTCGCCCATCACGGCGATGGAGCGCAGGATCGCGTCCACGCTGAAGCCCGTACAGTCGGCATATTCCTTTTTATTGATACAGAAGGGGCAGTTGTTCCGGCAGTCGTAGGGAACAAAGATCGTCACCGTTGCCCCGCCTGCTCGGGTCTTGTAGGGGTGGGTCATAGTTATCGTGTCCGTCCTATTGCAAAATTCAATAAACAGTTTACTCCTCCGCGTTCAAAAAAGCAAGGAAAAAAGCGCAAAATCCGCGCGGGCGGCTTATATTTTCTTTACGCCGCCCTCACGCTCGCGGCGCAGCCGCGCGCGGACGAAGGAAAACGCCGCCTCCTCGCCCTCGTCGCGCAGGACGCGCAGCATCTCCTCGATCTCGTCGCTCGTTTCGGGGTGAATGAGGATATGACCCTTGGAGCGGACATAGTAATCGTAGGGCGCGGCAGGGGTGTAGTCCTCCTTGAGATAGGTCTTGCAGGCGGCGATGCGGTCGCAGAACATCTCGGCGACATAGCGCAGCGGCATCTTGCAGCCGCCGATGTAGGGCTTGCCGTCGGAGGTGAGGCAGTAGTCGATCCAGTATTCAAAGTGGTGGCGGTTGCGCCCCTTGTGGTGCAGCCACGCAAGGCTCACGCCGTTCGCCTTGCGCTCGGCGTCGTTCGGGCTGCGAAAGCCCTGATAGTATTTCGCGCCGCGCCAAAATTCGCAGGGCGTGTACTTGCTCAGGTCGTGCAGCAGTCCCTGCCGGTAGAGCCCGAGGCGAAAACAGTAGCGGCACACCAGATGCCGATGATGCGTGATGGTCCTGAAGTGTGCAAGGGGCTGCATGGCGTCTCCTCCCGACGGTAAATGTTTTTCTTTCTCTTTCATTTTAGCACAGTGCGCTTAAAAGGCAAAGTGTATTTTTTTCATTTTTCCGCGCAGACTATCCGCAGGCGTCCGGCGCTCAGAGCGTTCTGCCGCGCGCCATGAAAGGAGGAGGGGCTTTACGCCCCTCCTCCGGTGGTTTCCGCTTGTCTTTCCCGCCGCTTCGCGCTACAATGGAGCAAAAAGGAGGCGAGCGCATGAAACCAAGCCGACAGCTCCACACCATCGAACCGGTCTATGACGAGAGGAGCCGCGTGCTCCTGCTCGGGTCGTTTCCCTCGGTCAAGTCGCGTGAGGAGGCGTTTTTCTACGCCCACCCGCAAAACCGCTTCTGGCGCGTGCTCGCCGCCGTGCTGGAGGAGGAAACGCCGCAGACGGTGGCGGAAAAGCGCGCGATGCTCCTGCGCCGCGGTGTCGCACTGTGGGATACGATCGCGGAGTGTACGATCGCAGGCTCTTCGGACGCGAGCATCACGAATGTGCGCGCGAACGACCTCTCGCGCATTTTGGACGCGGCGGAGATCCGGCGCATCTTCTGCTGCGGCGGCACGGCGTACCGATACTACCGCAAATTCGATGAAGCCCGCTTCGGTCCCGCCGAGGCACTGCCCTCCACAAGCGCCGCGAACGCGCGGCTGCGCCTGGACGAGCTGACCGCGCGCTATCGCGCGGCGCTTACGCCGTGGCTGTGAGCGCGGCACTTTAACTTGTTAACACTCCATTGCTTTTTGCGTTTTGGCGGCGTATAATGACCGGAAGAACGCAAACGAAACCGGGGTGCCATCATGCAGGCTCAAGCAAAGGGGATCTTTCTGACCGTCCTCTCCGCCGTTTTCTACGGCCTCAATCCGCTCTTTTCCAAAACCGTCGGCGCGGGCGGCTGCGATCCGCTCACGCAGACCTTCGCGCGTCTGGTGATGGGCGCGGTGATCTTTCTTCTCTTCCTGCTGCCGCGCGGCAGGAGCCTGCGCGTCACGCGCCGGGAGCTGCGCGACATCATGATCTGCTGCATCGGCTACGGACTGATCGGGCCGCTGCTCTTCGCGTCTTACGACTATCTCGCCTCGGGGCTTGCCACGACGCTGCACTTCGTCTATCCCGTGCTGGTGGTCATCGCGTGCATCGCCCTGCGCTATGAGCGCGCGAGCCGCCGCAAGCTCGTGTGCTGCGCGCTGTGCTTCGCGGGCATCGTGTGCTTCTACACCCCCGGCGGCGAGGTGAGCGCCTACGGTGCCTTCCTCGCGCTGGCCTCGGGCGTGGCGTGGGCGCACTACATCGTCCACCTCAACTCGAGCGGTCTGGTGACGATGGAGCCGTGCAAGCTCGGCTTCTGGCTGTGCGCGCTCTCGGCGGTGCTCGTCGGCGCGATCACGCTCTTTGCGGGCGGCTTCTCGCTGCCCACGACCGCCTTCACGCGCGGCGCGCTCGTCGCGTACTGCTGCGTGGCGACCGCCGCGTCGCTGCTCTTTCAGGTGGGCAACAAGTACATCGGCGCGCAGAGCGCTTCGATGCTCTCGACCTTCGAGCCGCTCACGAGCGTGCTCGTCGGGCTGCTCCTCTATCACGAGGAGATGACGCTGCGCACGGCGCTGGGCATCCTGTGCATTCTCTCGGCGGTGCTGCTCCTCGCCTCGGCGAAGGAGGACGCCACGGAAAAAACCGCATAACGAAAGCGGCGGCAGCTCCTTTGAGCTGCCGCCGCTTTTTTCTCAGAGGTGTTCGGGCAGGGGCGTGTGCTCGCAGACCTCGCGGATCTTTTCACGCAGGCTCATGAGGTCGTCGAAGGCCTCGGGCCGGCGGGCGGGATCGCGCAGCAGCGCCGCAGGGTGGTAGGTCGCCATGAGCCGGCAGCCGCCCTTTCGTGTCCACTGACCGTGCTCGCGCGTGATCTTGAAATCCTCGCGAATGAGGCGCATCGCCGCGATGCGGCCGAGGCAGACGATCAGCTTCGGGCGCAGCAGCGCGACCTGCTCGCGCAGGTAGCCGATGCAGGCGTCCTGCTCCACGCCGAGGGGGTCGCGGTTTTGCGGCGGGCGGCATTTGACGATGTTCGCGATGTAGACCTTCGTGCGGTCGAGGCCGATGATGGCGAGCATATCGTCCAAAAGCTGCCCCGCCTTGCCGACAAAGGGCACGCCCTGCGCGTCCTCGTTCGCGCCGGGGCCCTCGCCGACAAAGAGGATCTCCGCCTCGCGGCTGCCGACGCCGAAGACGACATTCGCCCGCGTTTCGCACAGCGAGCACTCGCGGCAGTTTTGACAGCGCTGCTCCAGCGCCTCCCAGCTCTCCTGCATGGAAGTGTCTCCTTTCAAATCGCCCCGTCTCCTGCGTATGTTTCCGCCGCGCGCGGGCAAACTGCCGTGGAAGAAGGGAGCGGAGGGAATGATCGTTTTCTGGTATTTTTTAGGCTACGGCTTTTTAGGCTATCTGCTCGAAAAGCTGTTTGCCCGCGTTTCGCGCTCGCCGAAGCGCGTGCGCAAGGGCTTTCTCCTTGCGCCGGTGTGTCCCGTGTACGGGCTCGCGATGTGCGCGCTGCTCGCGCTCGGCGCGGAGCGGGTCGAGAAGTTCGGGGAGCTTTTTCTGCTCTCCGCCATCACTGCGACAGCGGTGGAGTACGCGGTCCACTGGGCTTACGAGGCGGCGCTCGGCGTGCGCTTCTGGGACTACAGCGCGACGAAGCTCGACCTCAACGCCCGTATCTGCCTGCCCTTTTCGCTCGCGTGGGGGCTGCTCGGCGCACTCGCGGTGCGCCTCGTGCAGCCGGTGATGGCGGCGCTCGCCGCGCGCATTCCGTCCGCCGTGACGAACGCGGTGCTGCTCTGCTTCGCCATCGACGCGCTCTGGAGCGCGGGGGTGCTGCTGCGCTGGGGCGACATCGAGCTGCTCGCGCCCTGCGCGCTGCGCGCGAAGCGGCGGCGCGGGTAGAGCGCTCAGCGGTGGCGCGTCAGCCAGTCGAGCAGGTCGGCGTAGACCGTCTCGCGGCAGTCCTCGTTCAGAATTTCGTGGCGCAGCCCGGGATAGAGCTTGAGCTCCGCGTCGCGCACGCCGACGCGCCGAAAGCTCTCGTACGCCGCGCGGACGCCCTTGCCCATGTTGCCCACGGGGTCGCGGTCGCCGGAGATGAAGAGAACGGGCGTGTCGGCGTTCATGCACTTGAGGTTCGCGCGCTTTTTGATGAACGCCATGCCGTCGAGCAATTCAAGGAAGAGGCCCGTGCTCGCCATGCCGCCGCAGAGGGGATCGGCGATGTAGCGGTCAACATTTTCCTCGCTCACGCTCAGCCAGTCGTAGCCCGTGCGGTTGGGCGCGAAGGCCTTGTTGTAGGTGCCGAAGGCGAGCTTTTCGACCACATCGCTCGCCTTTTCGCGCCCGACCTTTTTCGCGAGCGCGGAGGCGAGTGCCTTGCCGCCGACGATCAGCGCGTCGGGATTCTGACCCGTGCCCATCAGGATCGCGCCGCTGACCGTGCCGGGGTAGCGAATGAGATAGGTGCGCGAGAGGAACGAGCCCATCGAGTGACCCATCAGGTAGTAAGGAAGGCTCGGGTACTTTTCGCCCGTGCGGGAGCGCAGGGCATACATATCGTCCACGACATACTGCCAGCTCCCCTTGCCGCCGAAGTAGAGGCGCGCCGCGCCCTCGGCGACCGACCGGCCGTGGCCGAGGTGGTCGTTCGCGACGACGAGAAAGCCCTGCGCGGTCAGATATCGGGCGAAGGGCTCGTAGCGCAGCGCGTACTCCGCCACGCCGTGCGCGATCTGCAAAACGGCGGTCGGCTCGAGCGCGGGGTGCCACTCGACCGCGTGGATCTGCGTGTGCCCGTCCGCGGAGGGGTAGGTAAATTCTTTTCGTTCCTCCATAGCGCAATGCTCCCTTCTATGGTATAATCATTTCATAAAAGAATTATAGCACATGGGGACGCAAAAGAACAGGGGGTATTTATGAGCAAATTCATTCTGGCGCTCGATCAGGGCACGACCAGCTCACGCGCACTGCTCTTCGCGCACGACGGCTCGGTCGCCGCGATGGCACAGCGGGGCTTCCGGCAGCACTATCCGCAGCCCGGCTGGGTCGAGCACGATCCGATGGAGATTTGGGAGAGTCAGCGCGCCGTGGCCGCTGAAGCGCTCGCCGCGCTCGGCGCGCTCGATGAGGTCGCGGGCATCGGCATCACGAACCAGCGCGAGACAACGATCCTCTGGGACAAATCGACCGGTGAGCCGGTACATAACGCCATCGTCTGGCAGTGCCGCCGCACGGCGGCGCTGTGCGACGCGCTCAAGGAGCAAAGCGGCATGAGCGAATGCGTCGCGGAGAAGACGGGACTTGTGATCGACGCTTACTTTTCCGCCACGAAGCTCCGCTGGCTCCTTGACAATGTCCCCCACGCGCGCGAGCGCGCCGAGCGCGGCGAACTCCTCTTCGGGACGGTGGAGAGCTGGCTCATCTGGCGTCTCACCGGCGGGAGAGTCCATGTGACGGACTACTCCAACGCGAGCCGCACGATGCTCTTCAATATCCACACGCTCTCGTGGGACGAAGATCTGTGCGCGCTGCTGAATATCCCGATGGGCATTCTCCCGACGCCCGTGGGCAACAGCGAAATTTACGGCACGGTCGCCGAGGGCATCGAGGGGATGGAGCGCCTTGCAGGCGTGCCGGTGTGCGGCGCGGCGGGCGATCAGCAGTCGGCGCTCTTCGGGCAGGGCTGTCATACGCGCGGGCAGGCGAAAAATACCTACGGCACGGGCTGCTTCACGCTGATGAATGTGGGTACCGCGCCGGTGCGCTCGCGCGCGGGACTGGTGACCTCGGTGGCGTGGAGCCTCGGCGGGGAGACGACCTACGCGCTCGAGGGGAGCGTATTCAACGCGGGCAGCACGATCCAGTGGCTGCGCGATGAGCTGGGGCTGATCGGCACGGCGCACGAGTGCGACAAGCTTGCCGAAAGTGTAGAGAGCACGGGCGGGGTCTACCTCGTGCCCGCCTTCACGGGACTCGGCGCGCCGTACTGGGATATGTACGCGCGCGGGTGCATCGTCGGCATCACGCGCGGCACAACAAGGGCGCACATCGCCCGCGCGGTGCTCGAGGCCATCGCCTTTGAGGTGACCGACCTCATGAACGCGATGCGGCAGGACGCGGGCTGTGAGATCAGCGTGCTGCGCGTGGACGGCGGGGCGAGCGTGAGCGATGTGATGCTGCGCTTCCAGTCGGACCTCCTTCGCATTCCCGTCGATCGCCCGCGCATGGTGGAGACGACCGCCTTCGGCGCAGCGGCGCTCGCGGGGCTCGCCGTGGGCTTCTGGCGCGACACGGAGGAGCTGCGTGCGGTGCGCGTGAGCGAGCGCGTCTTCACGCCCGAGCGGGCGCAGGCGGACTGCGACGAGCAGTATCGGCTGTGGAAGCGCGCGGTCAACTGCGCGTGCGGCTGGATCGAAAAAAAGTAACACAGCGGACACAAAATATTTACATTCTTCCGTGCTTCTTCGCTTGAAAGTACGGGGCGGCTCGGGTATAATGGGCGCAGAAGCTATCACCAAACAGAAAGGAGCAGTTATCATGGCATTTTTAGAGGACTTCAGCAAGAAGGTGCAAGATGTGGCGTTCGCCGCTGCGGAAAAGAGCAAGGAGGTCGCCGCCGTTGCCGCCGTGAAGGGCAAGGAGGTCGCCGCCGTCGCGAGCGAGAAGGCGCAGGACGCCGCCGAGTCCGTCAAGGCCAGCGTCGCCATCGCGGGCGAGCAGCGCGCCATCGAGAAGAACTACCGCGCCATCGGCGAGTGGTATGTCTCGGAGCTGAGCGATGAAGCGCCCGAGGCGGTCGCCGACATTATCCGCGCGATCCGCGAGAGTCAGGCGAAGATCGCCGCGCTGCAGGGTCAGGAGGAGCCGGTCGATGCCGCGTGCTGCGAGGTCGCGGAGGAGCCTGCCGCCGCAGCCGCGCCGGTCGAAACCTCCGTCGAGGCGAGCGTTGAAGCCGCTGTCGAGGTCAGCGCCGAGGTCGCTGCCGAAGCGCCGGTCGAGGTCGCTGCCGAGGCGGGCGCGCAGGAGTAAGGTCGCGCAAAGCGCAGGAGCTACAGCATAAAAGGGAAGCCTTCCGCGGAAGGCTTCCCTTTTCGTTTTCCGTCCTCGGCTTCGCTTACAGGTGCAGCACGCGCTCGCGGATCTCCTGCGTGCGGCCCTGATTCCAGAACTGCGTGCCGATGTAGCCGCAGGTGCGGCGGGCAACATTCATCTTGTCCTGATCGGTGTTGCCGCACTTCGGGCAGCGCCAGATGAGCTTACCGCCCTCCTCGACGATCTCGATCTCACCGTCCCAGCCGCAGACCTGGCAGTAGTCGCTCTTGGTGTTAAGCTCGGCGTAGATGATGTTGTCGTAGATGAACTTCATCACCTGCAGCACCGCCTCGAGGTTCTGCTGCATATTCGGCACCTCGACATAGCTGATCGCGCCGCCGGGAGAGAGGTGCTGGAACTGCGCCTCGAACTTGAGCTTGGTGAAGGCGTCGATCGGCTCGGTGACATGGACATGGTAGCTGTTGGTGATGTAGCCCTTGTCCGTCACGCCCGGAATGATGCCGAAGCGCTTCTGGAGGCACTTGGCGAACTTGTAGGTCGTAGACTCGAGCGGCGTGCCGTAGAGGGAATAGTCGATGTTCTCGGCAGTCTTCCATTCCTTGCACTTGTCGTTCATCTTCTGCATGACGGAGAGGGCAAACGGCGTCGCGCTCGCGTCCGTATGGCTCTTGCCGGTCATGTACTTCACGCACTCGTAAAGCCCTGCGTAGCCGAGGGAGATGGTCGAATAGCCGTTGTAGAGGAGCTTGTCGATCGGCTCGCCCTTGGGCAGGCGCGCGCACGCGCCGTACTGCCAGAGGATTGGTGCGGCGTCGGAGAGCGTGCCCTTGAGACGGTCGTGGCGGCAGCGCAGCGCGCGGTGGCACAGCTCGAGCCGCTCTTCAAAAACGGTCCAGAACTTCTCGATGTTGCCGCCCGAGGAGAGCGCGACATCGGGCAGGTTGATGGTCACGACGCCCTGATTGAAGCGGCCGTAATACTTGTGCTTGCCGGGCTCATAGTTGCCGGCGTTGGCGATATTGCCCACGCCCGCGTCGGTGAAGCGGTCGGGTGTGAGGAAGCTGCGGCAGCCCATGCAGGGGTAGACATCGCCCTTGAGCTCGAGCATCTTCTTCTCGCTGATATAGTCGGGCACCATGCGCCGCGCCGTGCATTTTGCGGCGAGCTTCGTGAGATAATAGTAGGGCGAATCCTCGTGGATATTATCCTCCTCAAGCGTGTAGATGAGCTTGGGGAAGGCGGGCGTGACCCACACGCCCTGCTCGTTCTTCACGCCCTCGTAGCGCTGGAGCAGCATCTCCTCGATGATGAGGGCGAGGTCGCGCTTCTCCTGCTCGCTGCGCGCCTCGTTCAGATACATGAACACCGTGATGAAGGGGGCCTGTCCGTTCGTCGTGAGGAGCGTGACGACCTGATACTGAATGGTCTGCACGCCGCGGCGGATCTCCTCGCGCAGGCGCTTTTCGGTGATCTCGGCGAGCTTCTCCGCGCTCACCGTGACGCCCGCGAGCTCCATCTCCTCCTCCACGGTCTTACGGAGCTTTTTGCGGGAGATGTCGACAAAGGGGGCGAGGTGCGTGAGCGAAATGCTCTGCCCGCCGTACTGATTGCTCGCGACCTGCGCGACGATCTGCGTGGCGATGTTGCAGGCGGTGGCAAAGGAGTGCGGCCGCTCGATGAGCGTGCCGGTGATGACCGTGCCGTTTTGCAGCATATCTTCCAGATTCACGAGGTCGCAGTTGTGCATGTGCTGGGCATAGTAGTCCGTGTCGTGGAAGTGGATCACGCCCTCCTCATGCGCCTTGACGATATCCTCGGGCAGAAGGATACGGTTCGTCAGGTCGCGGCTGACCTCGCCGGCCATATAGTCGCGCTGCGTGGAGTTGACAACGGGATTTTTGTTGCTGTTCTCCTGCTTCGCTTCTTCATTGTTGCACTCGATGAGGGAGAGGATCTTATCGTCCGTCGTGTTGCTCTTGCGCACGAGCGAGCGCGTATAGCGGTAGGTGATGTAGCGCTTGGCGACCTCGAACGCGCCGTGCGCCATGATCTGATGCTCGACGAAGTCCTGGATCTCCTCCACCGTCGGCGCGCGGCCGAGCCCCTGACAGGCAAGCTCCACGCTCTCGGCGATGCGCCGGATCTGCACGCTCGTCATGCGCGCCTCTTCCTCCGTGGCGCCGTTCGCCTTGGTCACGGCGGCAATGATCTTTATGATGTCGAATTCGACCTCGGCTCCGTTTCTCTTGATGACCTTCATTCGCCAGCTCTCCCTTATCCTTATTCTATAGTACAGCACAACATCTTGTGGCAAAGTGCACTCAGCATTCAAATTATGGCACAACCATGCACAGATTGCAAGAGGTTTTTTGAAATTTTCCCACAATATCTTGTGGTGCTTTTCCGCAAGTATAAACTAAATGTAGCAAAACGGCAGTTGTATTTGCAACAATAGCGGCATAAAATTCTGCCGCGGGAAAAGATCGATGCGCCGCGGCGCAAAATTTGCCTTGCAAATGCCGCAGATTTCTGTTATTATAACATACTGTGGCTATATATGCGGGCCGCAAACGAATGAAACCCTTCGGAGGTCAAAATAGATGGCAGCAAAAAAGAACAACGAACGGCGCGAGCAGCGCATCGCCAAGAATAACCGCAGCCTGAACTGCGCGCTTTCCCTTTTCACCGCGGGCTTTGTCGCGGAATTTTACTTCCTGCTCATCAATCAGTATTTCATCAAGGGCACGGTCTCGCAGGTCGTCGCGGCGTCCTATTTCCTTGAGGGCGTGGTGTGGTTCGGGCTGGTGCTCGCCGTCGTGGGGCTCGCGCTCATCTTCCTGCGCAAAAACCCGACGCGCTTCGCCTCCGCCGGCAGATGGCTGCTCGTGCTGGGCGTGTTCCTCACGCTCTCCTCGCAGCTCATGCTCAAGTTCTATCCCGCCGGCACCACCGCCATGTGCATTCTCGTGCCCGTGCTGATGCTGCTGAGCGTCGTGTTCCTGCTCTATCAGCGTGAGTTCGCCGTGCAGGCGCTCTCCCTCACGCTCACCATCGCCGCCGTCGCGCTTTTGAATCGCGGCGCGACCGTGTCGGCCGGTCTTATGTATCTTCTGGTCGGCGTCTGCGCGCTGGTGATCCTCGCGCTGTGCGCACTGGTCTTCGCGGCGCAGAAAAACGGCGGTGCGCTGCGCGGCGAGCAGCTCTTCCCCGCCAAGGCGGACTATCGCCTGATGTACGGCGCGGCGGTCTTCGGTCTGCTGCTGATCGCGCTTTCCGTCGCGGTCGCGGGTGCCTCCTACTGGGCGCTCTGGGCCGGTGCCATCGCGCTCTTCGCGCTGGCGGTGTGGTACACGGTCAAGCTGCTGTAAAAAACGAAAAGCGAAGCGCCCCGCGTGAGCGGGGCGCTTTTTTCGTCTCCGAGGACGGCAAAAAGGGGCTGAGGTCATGATGACCTCAGCCCCTCTGCACTTTTCCGTTTCAGCCGAGCTGGCGCGCGGGAGGCTCGTCGTTGACCTCCACGCTCTCGATCTGCGCGCCGAGCGCGCGAAGCTTTTCGATGATGTCCTCATAGCCGCGCTCGATATACTGCACATTCGTGATCTCGCTCACGCCCTCGGCGGCAAGGGCGGCAATGAGCATCGCCGCGCCCGCGCGCAGGTCGTAGGCCTGAATGTTGGCGCTCGTGAGCTTCTCCACGCCCTCGACGATGGCGGTGCGCCCCTCGACG
>CAYWAS010000010.1:0-39506 GCA_964455915.1 uncultured Oscillibacter sp.
AAGCGCGCCGTGCAGTCCGTCCTCTGCGGCGTGATGATCGGCTTCATCTGCGGCTTCGTCGGCGCGGGCGGCGGCATGATGATGCTCCTCATTCTCACGAGCGTCCTCGGCTACGAGCTCAAGACCGCCGTCGGCACGAGCGTCTTCATTATGACCTTCACCGCCCTCACCGGCTCGCTCTCCCACTTCATGATCGGCGGCGCGCCGGACCGGACGGTCTTCGCCCTCTGCGTCCTCTTCACGCTCCTCTGGGCGCGCATCGCCGCCGTCTTCGCGAACCGCGCCACGCCCAAAACGCTCAACCGCGCGACCGGCGTCGTCCTTGTCACGCTCGGCATCGTCATTCTGCTCTTCAATGTTCTCGCGTGAAAAACGAAAAAAGCCGCCCGCAGGCGGCTTTTTTCATACAAATATTCCCTTCAACCACTCGGCGAAAAACGATCTCAGCACGATCTCCTCACCGCCGTCCGCGGCGGTCAGCACACCGTCGCACAGCGGCTCGAACGCCGCGCCCCACCAGCCGAGCAGCACGCGCGGCTCAAGCGCGCACCAGACTATCGCCGCGAGCAGCCCCGCGGCAAGGGAGATCTCCCATTTCCTGAACTTCATCATAAAAAACCGCCCATCTCAAGGATTTTCCTTCAGTATGGACGGTTTTTTCACTTTTCAAACAAACTCCGTGCAGAAGGTCTGTAAATTTTCGCTCTCAAGCGCCTCGCAGACCGCCTGACACGCCTCTCTCGTGCGGAACAGCCCGTAGACCACGCTGCCCGAGCCGGTCATCGCCGCAGCCGCCGCGCCGTTGGCGCGCAGCGCGCGCTTGATCTCCGCGACCCGCGCCGCCTGCTCGCCCTCGAGCGCCTGCTCAAAGACATTGCCGACGCTCTCGCACAGCCCCGCCGCATCGCCCGCACCGATGGCGCGCACCATCGCGTGCGCATCGGGACGCTCCGCGAGCTCCACGCTGTCCGCGCGCGCGAAGAGCGCGGGCGTCGAGATCGAAAAATCCGGCTTGCAGAGCGCCGCATAGAGCCTCGGTGCGCGCTTCAATCGCGTCAGCACCTCGCCTCTGCCCTCGGCGAGCTGTGTCCCGCCGACGACACAGAACGGCACATCGCTGCCGACCTTCGCGCCGATCTCTTCGAGCTGCTTGTCCGTCACATTCGGCGCACAGAGGTCACGCAGCGCGCGCAGCACCGCCGCCGCGTCCGCGCTGCCGCCCGCCATGCCGGCCTCGGACGGAATGCGCTTGCAAAGTGTGATCTCCACGCCCTCCGGCGCGAAGTCCAGCGCCTCGCAGAACGCCCGCACAGCTTTCACCGCAAGGTTTCGCTCGTCGCAGGGAAGCTCCGCCCCCTCCACGCGGCAGGAAATTCCCGCGCCCTCGGTCAGCGTCACCGTCACTTCGTCACGCAGCGACACCGTCTGCATCACCATCTGCATCTCATGATAGCCGTCCGCGCGCTTTCCCAAAATGTCCAGCGTCAGATTGAGTTTCCCATACGCGCACTCGGTCTGCGTGGTTTTTTTCTCCGCTGCCACCTCGTCCAGCGCTTCGCCGCAGTGCTGGCAAAAATATCCCCCGCTGCGTCCGAGGTGTTTCCCGCAGTGCGGGCAGCGGTTGAATACCAGCCACTGCGCGAGACCCGCCGCGATGAGCAGCGTGCCGACCGCCATCGCCCACTCCGACGGAAAGATGCCGACGATCACCGCCGCGAGCACGCAGCTCAAGATCACCAGCACGCGCGAATCATGCGGCGCAATACGCGGCTTTTTCTGCGTTGGATAGAGTTTTTTCATCGCGCCCCTCAATGTCTCTTTTTCTTGTGCTGTATCTTTTTCCTCTCCGGCTGCGGCTCTTCGCCGCTGCCGACCCACGCGCCGCAATGCGGGCAGCGCTTGGGATTGCCGCGTCCAAGCTGCTCGCCGCACTCCGGACAGCGGAAATACCGCCACCACACCAAAAGCGAGAAGAGCACCATCACTAAGCCCACCAGCGCCGCCGCCGTGCTCTCAAAGCCCCACCCTCCGATGAACGCGACCGCCGCGCCGCCGAAGAGGAGGATATCCTGCCATCTCCTTGCCGCTCTATGATCCATAAAAGTCCCCCGTTCCGCCGCCGCGCGGCACAGATATCGGAAAAAGCGCCCGCCACGGGGCGCTTTTTCCGTAAAATTTCACTTATCTGATCTTGCGCGCCTCAACATAGTAGCGCTTATCCTGCGCGTGACCCATCGAGAAGGTCTTGCGCGGCAGAACGCCGTCTGCCATAACGGTCTTGAAGAGCTGCTCCTTGCCCATCGCGGGAAGCAGGAAGCCCATGTTGCCCTCCTTGCTGCCAAGCTCGCGCGTGACCTCGTCGCCGTGGATATAGTCCACCTCGCCGCCGAACTTCTTGAGATACTCGTCGATGAACGCCTGGAGCGTGCCGACCGCGAGCTGCACCTTCGGATCGGGAACGGTGATGAAATCATCGTGACCCGCCCAGCAGACCTCGATCATATGGCCCTCGCCCTTGCCCTCGTGGGCGTTGGGATAGAACTTCTTGAACTCCTCCATGAACTTCTCATGCTCCACGCCGAAGAGCACACGGTGGATCGGCTCGAACTGCAGCGCATCGTCGTGATTGTTCACGACCTCCACGAGCGCGTAGCGCGCGGGCAGCGTGAGGTATTCCTCGGGCGTCTTACCCTTCTTCTGTTCCTCATAGCAGGCCTTCGCCGTCGCGAGGGAGTGGTTGCCGTCGCCCACCGCGAAGAGCAGCGGAGCCACGCCCTTCACGCCGTACTTGCTCTCCATCGCCGCGTCGGTCGTCAGACCCTCGAGCGCGTCGGCGACCGCGTCGATCTGCGCCGCGGAGAGCTTGAAGCCCTTGATGTGGCCGCCGTTTTCCATCAGGTCGAAGTCATAGACCTTCTCCATCGTGTCGGCAGCCGCAGTCAGCGGCTCGATGACGGTCTTTTCAGGGTCATCGATGAGCAGCATCACATGGGGCAGCTCGATGGGCGCGTCGCGGCGCACGCGGGCGCGCGGAGGAATGCGGTCGAGCACCGTGCCCTCGGTCGCGCGGATCAGCGCGCCGCTGCCGGGGGTAAAGTCATACTGGTCGAGATCGACCATTCCGATGAGACCATGACGGATACGACCGTCGCTCTGGCCGCGCTCGATATAAATGAGGGAATCGGCGAGCGTTTCAAACACGCCCTCGTCCAGATACTTCTTCATCGAAGCGTTGATGTCCGCGATGAACTCGTCCACATTGGGTGCCTTGAGATTGGCTTCCGGCAGGATCACGCGGCGGGTGGACGGCGCATCGCCGACCGTCTTCTCCACGCGCTCCCAGTATTCCGGCTCCGAGGTGAACTGGTCGCAGGCGACCACCGCCCACTTGCTCATATCAACGCCCTTGTTGGGCAGCAGAATGTCCGCGGGATAAAAGCCGAGCTTCGCAAATTTTTCGTTCATGGTGATTCCTCCTGATGTTCGTTGTGAAATGGGACGAATGCGCCCCTCATCTGCCATAGATATCGGTTCGATTATACAATAACCGTCCCTGAAAAAGCAATCCACTCCGGCAAATTTTACCGTAAATTTTTGCTTTTTCCGCCGAAAAATTTTAACTCTCCGTCCGCCGCGCCGAATTTCCCTCCCCGCGGTATAATTTTCTCCTCTCCCGCGCACACTATCGCCGACCGACAACGCACGAAAGGGAGGCAGGATCATGGTCATCGACAAGATCGCGCTCGGCGTCAGCATCGTCGGCGCGCTCAACTGGGGCAGCATCGGGCTTTTCGGCTTCGACTGCGTCGCGTTCCTCTGCGGCGGGCAGACCGGCACAGTCAGCCGCGTGATCTACACGCTCGTGGGACTCGCGGGCGTGTGGTGCATCACGATGCTCTTCCGTGAAACGGAGCCCGTCGGCGGCGACGCTGCGGCATAAAATAAAAAGAGGGCATCGCCCTCTTTTTATTTTTACGCATTTTCTCGCTTCTTCGCGCCGAGCCGCCTGACCGTCTCCTCGTCCGGCGTCACATACACCGTCCGATAGGTCTCGTAGACCACCATGCCCGGGCGCGCGTTCGCCGGCTTTTTGACGAATTTCACGCTCGTATAGTCCACCGGCACATTGCTGCTCCCCTGCGCCTGAGAGTAGTACGCCGCGAGCATCGCCGCCTCGTGCAGGCTCGCGTCATCGTAGGCCCCCTCTTCGGTGCAGAGGATCACATGGCTCCCGTGGATCTTCTGCGTATGGAGCCACAGGTCCCGTTTGTCCGCCCTCTTCGTGAGCGCGTCATTTTGCACATTGCTCCGTCCGACGAAAATCCGCAGCCCGCTCGACGAGCGAAACTCCCGCGGCGCGATGGGCTTCTCCCGCCCGCGCTTTTCCTTCCCGCTGCGGCGGATATACCCCGTCTCCTGCAACTCGCGCCGCAGCTCGGCAAATTCCGCCTCGCTCTGTGCCAGCGCGATCTCCTGCTCCACGCTCTCTAAATAGTCGCGCTCGCCGCGCGCCTTTTCGATCTGCTCGCGCAGATGTTTTTCCGCGGTCTTCGCCTTCGTGTAGCGCTTATAGTATTTCGCCGCGTTCTGCTGCGGCGTGAGCAGCGGGTCGAGCGGGATCGTGATCTCCGCTAAATTTTCGTCATAATAGTTCTGCGCCGTGAGCTTGCGCTCGCCGCGCGCCATGCGGTAAAGATTCGCCGTGATGAGGTCGCCGTAGAGCCGCAGCGTATCCCGCTCCTGCGACGCGGCATACTCCTTTTCGAGCATCGCGAGCTTTCGCACCGTCCGCTCATGCGCCGAGCGCACCGTGCGCGTCAGCTCACGGCCGCGCCGCTGCGCCGCCTCCTGCCGCTCGCGCTCGGAATAAAACGCGTCCAGCAGCTCGGAAAAGCTCGCGAAGCGCGTCTGCTCCGTCTCGCTCCCATACTGCGTGATGGGAAGATAGGTGAAGTCCACCGGCTTTCCCTCGCGCGCGAGCATCGTCGGCACGAAGCGGTTTTCCTCCACCGCTTTCGTCAGGCCCTCGAGCTCCGTCGCGAGCTTCTCCCGCGCCCCCTCATCTCCTGCGCCGAACCGCGCGTCCGCCGCGCCGAAGGCGCGCTGCGCCATCTCCCGCGCCACGAGCGGCGAGAGACCGAGAAACCGCTCGACCAGCCAGCGCTCCACGCTCTCCTCTGCCTGCCCGCCGCGTTGGGCAAGCACCGCCGCGCCCTCGCCATCGTCCAGAATCGACACCTTTTCCGGCGCCGCCGGCAGCTCGTAAAAAAGCCCCGGCAGCAGCGCCCGCGCGCCGCTCGTCTCTAACTCCACGCGGCGCATACACTCCACGATGCGCCCCTCCTCGTCGAGCAGAATGAGGTTCGCGCGCCGCCCCATCGCCTCCAGCACCAGCTTCTTCGTCCCCGCGACGCCGAGCTCATTGACATTGCGCACCGTGATCGTCACGACGCGCTCCAGCCCGCTCTGCTCGATCGCCTCGATCCGTCCGCCGACGAGCTGCTTGCGCAGCAGCATACACAGCATCGGCGGTTCGGCGGGATTCTCGCGCAGCTCGCGCGTGAGCTGAACACGCGGCTGATTCGGCCCCGCGTTCAAAAGGAGTCTCAGATTTCCGCGCAGCACCAGCACGATCTGGTCGCGCGCGGGCTGCTGCACCTTGTCGATACGCGCGCCGATGAGCTGCGCGCGCAGTTCATTTGTTATCGCCCGCAGGCAGATCGCGTCAAGCGGCATCGTTCGCCTCCATCATGATGTTGAATAGCTCGTTGATCCTCTCGCGCCGCCCCCTGAGATAGAGCCAGCCGAGCAGCGCCTCCAGCGCCGTCGCCCGCTGGTACTGTGCGCGGTCCGCGCTGCGCGGGATCGAATTCACATTCGCGTTCCGCCCGCGGCGAAACACCTCCTGCTCCTCGTCCGTCAAAAGCGGCAGGATATGCGCGGAAAGCTCCGCCTGCTTCGGCGCGCGCACCAGCTCCACCGCCGCGCGGTGCAGCCCCTTGCCCGTCGCCTTGCCGTGCGCGACGAGATAGGTGCGCACGAGCAGCTCATACACCGCGTCACCGAGGTGCGCGAGCCCGATGCTGCTGATGGCGCAAAGCTCGTCCGCGCCGAGCGTACAAGAAAAATAATCCGTCATAACTCTCTCCCGCTGCCGATCAAAGAATGCAGCTATTATATACCGCCCCGCGGCAAAACGCAACGCCCAATGCGCGCCCGCCGCCCCGCACCCTCTCCCGCGCTCCCTGCCCCTCTCTCCGAGCTCTTCTCTCCCGCCCGCGCACCGCTCCGTTTTACTTTCATACGCTATCATGCTGCTTCAAGAGCAAATAAGGCTTGACATTTCCCCAACTCGACGATACAATATGACATCATTATTTCTGTCCATCGCACCGCACGATTTTAGGGAGGAAGACACTATGGAACGAATCAAGCCCCGCACCCTCTCCGGTTTTATGGAGCTTCTGCCTGCCCAGCAGCAGCAGATGGAGCGCATCATGGAGATCCTGCGCTCGACCTATGCCCGCTACGGCTACACCCCGCTCGATACGCCCATCATCGAAGCGAGCGAGATCCTGCTCGCCAAGGGCGGCGGCGAGACGGAGAAGCAGATCTACCGTTTCTCCAAGGGCGACAGCGACCTTTCCCTGCGCTTCGACCTCACGGTCCCGCTGGCGAAGTTCGTCGCCCTGCACTATAATGAGCTCGCCTTCCCCTTCCGCCGCTTCCAGATCGGCAAGGTCTACCGCGGCGAGCGCGCGCAGCGCGGCCGCTTCCGCGAGTTCTATCAGGCGGATATCGACATCATCGGCGACGGCGAGCTCGACATTATGAACGATGCCGAGATCCCCGCGGTCATCTACAATGTCTTCTCCACGATGGGTCTCAAGCGTTTCCAGATCCGCATCAACAACCGCCGCGTTTTGAACGGCTTCTACTCCATGCTCGGCCTCACCGACCGGAGCGGCGAGATCATGCGCACGGTCGATAAGATCGAGAAGATCGGCGCCGACATGGTTCGCGCCATTCTTGTCGACGATGTCAAGCTCACGAACGAGCAGGCGGACGAGATCCTCAAATTCATCGCCATCACCGGCACAAATGAAGAGGTCCTCGCCGCGCTCTCCGGCTACTGCGGCCGCGACCCGCTCTTCGATCAGGGCTACGACGAGCTCTCCACCGTCGTCAAATACCTCGACGGCTTCGGTGTCCCGCAGGATAACTTCAAGGTGGATCTCACCATCGCCCGCGGTCTCGACTACTATACCGGCACCGTCTACGAAACGATGCTCCTCGACTATCCCCAGATCGGCTCGGTCTGCTCCGGCGGCCGCTACGATAACCTCGCCGAGTATTATACCGACAAGAAGCTCCCCGGCGTCGGCATCTCCATCGGCGTCACGCGCCTTTTCTATGTCCTCGGCGAGCAGGGTCTTTTGAACGACTCGCTCAACACCGCCCAGGCAGATGTTCTCCTCCTCCCCATGACCGAGGATAAGAGTTTTGCCGTCGCCCTCGCCACGCAGCTCCGCGCCGCGGGTCTGCGCGCCCAGCTCTACACCGAGAACAAGAAGTTCAAGGCAAAGATGAGCTACGCCGACAAGACGAAGATCCCCTTTGTCCTCTTCCTCGGCGAGGACGAGGTCACCTCCGGCATCGTCACCTGCAAGGACATGACCACCGGCGAGCAGACCAAGGCAAAGTGCGACGAGATCGTCGCGCAGATCTCCGCCGCCATCACCGCGAAGAACGCTCAGGCCGTCATCGTGGAAAAGTAAACAGATCAAAAAAAGAAAGAGCGGCTCGCCGAGCCGCTCTTTTCTTCTTGTCATCGCGCAAGATCTGTGCTACACTATCAGATAAGTATGGATAAGGTGGGATCACGATGGAAAGCAATGCCTTCAAAAGCGCCCTCTTCGGCGGCTTCGACCGCGAAGATGTCATTCAATATATCACCCGCACCTCGGCAGAGAGCACCACGCGCATCGAGTCTCTCGAAGCCGACATCGCTCAACTGACCGAGCAGGAGGATAAGCTGCGTATCCAGCGCGACTGTGCGGAGGATTCCAACCGCCGCCTGACGGAGCGGTTGGAGCAGGCGGAGACTTCGCTTGCCGACACGCGCCAATCGCTTGAGAGCGCAAACAGCGATCTGGAGATCCTGCGCGCCGAGCTGGAAGCTCTGCGTGAGGAAAACGCCGCCCTCCGCGCGGAGAAGGATTCCCTGCGCGCCGAAGCGGAGGAGCTTCGCCCCCTCGCCGAGCAGCACGCCGCGGTCAAGGCGCACATCGCCGGCATCGAGCTCGACGCGCGCCAGCGCGCCGAGGCGTATGAGCGCGGTGTCCGCGAGCGTCTGGCCGCCGCCATCGGCGAATGCCGCGCGCAGTGCGACACGGTCCTCTCCTCCCTCAGCTCCACCTGCATCAAGGTGACCGAGGATCTTCGCCGCACGGAGACCTCCGTTGCCTCCCTGCCCTCGGCGTTCAGCGCGCTGCGCGAGGCGCTCGACAAGCTCGACGAATAACGCGCTCGACCGTTTCCACACAGAAAGCGGACCGCCGGAAAACCGGCGGCCCGCTTTATTTTTTCCTGTACGCGCTCACGCCTCGTAGCGCAGCCGCACCATCTTCTCAAGCAGCTCCACAGTCCCCTCGATGCCGAGCAGCGACGAATCCACGCACAGATCGTAGCTCTTCGCCTCGCCCCAGTCCTTGGAGGAGTAGTAGTTGTAGTACGACGCGCGGGACTTGTCGGTCTTCTTGATGCGGTCCTTCGCCTCCGACTCGGAGATATCGTTGCGCGCGGCAACGCGCTTGATGCGGTTCTCCAGCGGCGCGTGGATAAAAATGTTGACCACATCGTCGCGATCCTTGAGCGCATAGTCCGCGCAGCGCCCGATCAGCACGCACGGTCCCTTGTCCGCTAACTTCTTGATCGTGTCGTAGGTCGCAAGATACACCTGTTGCTCGATCGAGCCCTTCGGCGTCACATGATGCATCGTGAAGGAATACGGGTCCATCGCGATCGAATAGAGAAAGCTCTTCGGCCGCTCGTCGAAGCTGTGGAACAGCTCCTCGCACAGCCCGCTCTCCTCCGCCGCCTTCTTGAGCAGCAGATCGTCATAATAGGCGATGCCCAGTCTGTTCGCAAGCGCCGTGCCGATCTCGCGCCCGCCGCTGCCGTACTGTCTGCCAACGGTAATGACCATAAAAATACCTCCCTCAAAAAGCCTGTGCTGTCAAATACCCAAAATGTAGAATCCATTGTATGCGCTCGCCCGCGCGAGCCATTCGCTAATGCTCTCATGCTCCGCGGGCTTTCTCTCCGCGATGCGCACGATCAGCGTCTCCACACACTCCGGCGGATAGTAGTTGATGCCGTAGACATCGACCACGCCGCGCCGCAGGTCGTTATAAAACCCGCAGTCGAAAATATCGCCGTACTCTCGGTAAAATTCGCTCTCATCGTCGATGTAGAGCGAATCGTCCCTCCGGTTTTCGACGCGGTTCACGATCTCCTCGATCTTCGCTCCGCGCGGAAGGCGGCAGAACTGCATCTCGAGGAACCCTGAGCCGCCATACTCGCGGCGCTCCGCCTGTGAGGAAAAAAGATGAAACACCGCGTCCCTCTCCTTTCCCTGCTGCTCCTATTTTACACACATTTTCCAAAAAAGTCAATCGCCCTGCCGCACCGTGGCAGGGCGATCGTGTTTCCTTTTTTCTCCGGCTTAAAAGTCGATCTCTTTCCCCAGCCTGCGGTACATCGTCTTTTTGACCGCCCGGAAGATATTCTCATAGCCCGTGCAGCGGCACAGATGCCCCGAGAGGAGCTTGCGCAGCTCATCGTCACCGTAGAGCTTCCCGCTCTCCAAGATCTCCACCGCCGTCATGATGAACCCCGGCGTGCAGAAGCCGCACTGGATCGCCGTCTCCTCCATGAAGGCCTGCTGAATATCGCTCAGCTCGCCGTTCGGCCCCAGAAGGCTTTCGAGCGTGCGGATATGCTTGCCCTCGGCCCACACCGCAAGGTAGATGCACGAGTTGAAGCACTCGCCGTCGATGATGACATTGCACGCGCCGCACTCGCCCACCTCGCAGCCCTTCTTGACGCTCGTGAGGTGATAGTCGTTGCGCAGCATATCGGTCAGCGACGCGCGCACATCGACCATTTTCTCCACATCTTTTCCGTTGATGTTGCAGCGTACTATCTTGTACTGACTCATGCCATCTCACCTCCTGCCAGCTTGATCGAGCGGATCAGGCAGCGCTTTGCAAGCTCCACCGCGATGTGCTGGCGGAACGCCTTGCTTGCGCGCCACGAATCGCGCGGATTGATGTCGTCGAGCACCGCGAGCGCGAAAGCCTCCGCCGTCTCGACCGTCAGGGGCTTGCCCTGCGCGATCGCCTCCGCGCTCGGGCAGCGCATCGGCACGGGACCCGCCACGCCGTAAGCGATGCGGGCGCGCTCGATGGTCTTTTTGTCTTCGCTCAGGCGCACATTCACGCTGCACCCCAGCGTCGCAATGTCCATCGCGTTGCGCATCGCGTACTTGATGTAGTGGCCGAAGCAGCGCTCATAGCTCGCCTTCGGAATGAGGATCGCGGTCTGGATCTCGCCCTCCTCCGCGCGGATATCCACCTTGCCCGCCTTGATGTAAAAATCCCTGATGGGCAGCCGCCGCACGCCGTTTTTGCCCGTCAGCTCCACGACCGCCTCCCATGCGTGCAGTGTCGAGGCGGAGTCCGCGCTCGTCACGCCGTTGCAGGTGTTGCCGCCGATGGTGCCGATGTTTCGGATCTGCGGGCCACCGACCATATCGACCGCCTCGCCGAGCACATTGATGTACTGCTGAATGATGGGGTCGCGCGTGATGTGGGAAAAGCTCGTGAGCGAGCCGATGCGGATATTCTCCTCCGCGTCGATCGTCACGCCGCGCAGCTCGTCGAGCCCGTAGATGGAGATAAGCTCCTTCCCCGCGCGCTTGCCCTCGCGCATCTGCACGAGCACATCGCTGCCGCCGGCGATGATCTGCGCTTCGGGGTGCTCCAGCCGCAGCGCCACCGCGCTCTCCACGCTCGTCGCTTCGTAAAGCGCCTTCATATCATACATGGCTTACTTCCCCTCCTTTTCGTTCCAGCTATCGCGGATCAGTCCCGCCTTCGCAAACTCCGCGTACAGCACATGGGGCGTGATGGGCACGGTGTCGATGGCGACGCCCGTCGCGTTCATGATGGCATTGCGGATCGCCGGCGCGCCCGAGCACGCGGGCGGCTCACCGAGCGCCTTCGTGCCGAACGGCGAGGTCGGCTCGGGATTCTCCACAAACTGCGCCTCGAGGTGCGGGTGGTCCATAAAGGTCGAGAGCTTGTAGTCGAGCAGATTGTTGTTGAGCGGCTTGCCCGTCTTCTCGTCGAAGAGAAGCTGCTCGCTCATGCCGAAGCCGATGGCCATGGACATACCGCCGTGTACCTGCGCCTCGGCGAGCGCGGGATTGATGAGGCTGCCGCAGTCGTGCACATTGATGATGTTCTTGAGCGTCACCTTGCACAGCGGGATATCGACCTCCACATCGGCGAAGGTGCAGCCGAAGGAATAGGCGTTGTTGCGAATGGTGTAGGTAGATTCCGCCGTGATGTGCTCGCTGTCCGCGGCGTTGTACTGCGCCGTCATCGCAAGCTCGGAGAGGCTCATGAGCACCTTTCCGTCGCCCTTGCGGACGATACTGCCCTCCACGATCTCCATATTCTCCACGCTCTGGCGCGTGAGCTTCGAGGCATAGTCCAGAATTTTCTTCTTCAGCAGCTCCGCCGTCTGACGAATGGAGAAGCCCGCCACGTATGTCTGGCGGCTCGCGTAGGCGCCGAGACCCGTCGGCGTGATGTCGGTATCCTGACAGCTCACCACGCGCACATCGCGATAGCTCGCAAGCCCCACCGCCTCGGCAGTCATCTGCGCGTAGGCCGTGTCCGCGCCCTGACCGATCTCCGTCTCACCGCACTGGAAGGTCACCGTGCCGTCAAGATTGAGGAGCATACGGTTGCTCGAGGTCTCGAGCGAGATGGGATACACCGCCGTATTATACCAGAACGCCGCCACGCCGATGCCGCGGCGCACATCGCCGGTATCCTTCGCGTACTCCGCGACCTTGCGGTCGTAGTCGATGTACGCCTTGCCCTTTTCAAGACACTCGCGGAAGGAGTCATAGTAGTTCGTATTGCCCGTGAAGCCGTCGTGGAAGCCCTTGGGCATGATGTACTTCATGCGGTACTCCAGCGGGTCCATGCCCACCGCCCGCGCGCACTCGTCGATGTTCGCGTCGTCGGCAAAGCTCGCCTGCGGCATACCGTAGCCGCGCATCGCGCCCGCCACGGGGCGATTGGTGTAGACAGTCCACGCATCGCCCTCGAAGTGGTCGCAGGGATAGATCTGCGGGAACGAGCCCATCGCCTTCGCCACGATCGAATGACCGTGCGAGGCATACGCGCCCTGATTCGAGAAGCACTCGACCTTGCGCGCGGCGATGCTGCCGTCCTTGTGCAGCCATGTCACGATATGGAAGCGGATCGCGTGGCGCACACGGTTCGACACAAAGGTCTCCTCGCGCGAGCAGTCGATGCGCACGCACCGTCCGCCCACCTGCGTCGAGCACCACGCGCACAGCGGCTCGTAGAGCGCGTCCTGCTTGTTGCCGAAGCCGCCGCCGATGTAGGGCTTGATGATCTGAATGTCCGCCCACGGACGGCCCAGCGCCTGTCCGACGATGCGGCGAATGATATGCGGGATCTGCGTGGAGGACACGACCACCACGCGCCCGTTCTCCTCGTAAGCGAAGCAGCCATGGTTCTCGATGTGGCTGTGCTGCACGGTCGGGGTATCGTACCAGCCCTCGACCTTGATGAGTCCTTCTTCACGGATTGCCTCGGCATAATTGCCCTTGCGGATATCCGAATGCTTGAGGATATTCCCCGGGAATTCCTCGTGGATCAACGGCGCGTCCGGCTCCATCGCCTTTTGCACATCAAGCACGAAGGGCAGCTCCTCATACTCCACCACGAGCGCGCGCACGCCCTGCATGGCGCTCACCTCGTCCTCCGCGATGACCACCGCGACATCGTCGCCGTAGTAGCGCACATGGCGGTTCAAAAGATTCCGGTCGGCCACGTCCTGATGCCCTGGGTCCATCGACCACGGGTGACCCGCCGTCGGGAAGCAGTGCTCCGGCGCGTCGAAGCAGGTCAGCACCTTCACCACGCCGGGGATCGCCTCCGCCGCGCTCTTGTCGATCGACTTGACGAAGCCGTGCGCGATGGTCGAATGCTTGATGCGCGCGTACAGCGCGCCCGCCGGCATACGGTCCTCATAGTATTTGGTGCGCCCCGTCGCCTTGTCAAAGGCGTCGACGCGTACCTCACTTTTTCCTACCTTGCTCATATCCTCATTCCCTCCTGATCTTTCATTCGGTCTGATCTCATTTCAAAACTATTTCTCGCTCCCGCCGACGCATCAGCGCAAAAAAACGCATGATTTCGGTTGACGGGGAAAGACTTCCTTTGCTACACTGTTTTCAGCTCTACGCAAAGGAGATGCCTTCCATGAACGATCTTCGCATCGGCTGCCTCCTCATGGCAGCCGGCTCCGCCCGCCGCTTCGGCAGCAACAAGCTCGCCGCCGTGGTCGAGGGCAAAATGCTCATCGAGCACGCGCTCGATGCCGTCCCGCGCGAGGAATTTGCCCGCGTGAGCGTCGTCACGCAGTATGACGAGGTCCGGCTTCTCGCCGAGCGCCGCGGCTTCACCGTCCTCATCAACGCCTTCCCCGAGCGGGGCGCGAGCTACACGGTCCGCCTCGGCACCGAGGCGATGGAGGACTGCGACGCCATTCTCTATCAGGTCGCCGACCAGCCGCTGCTGCGGCAGGAGAGCGTGCGCGCCGAGGTCGAATTTTTCCGCCGTAATTCCGAGCGCATCGTCGCCATGGGACACGGCGGCGTGCGCGGCAATCCCTGCATCTTCCCCGCGCGCTTCTTCCCCGAGCTCAAAGCCCTCATCGGCGACCTCGGCGGCAGCGCCGTCATTCGCCGTCACGAAGATGCCCTCTCGCTCTTCGAGGTCGCCCCCGAGGAACTGCGCGACATCGACACGCCCATGGCGCTCGCCGCGCTGCGCGACACCCTCGCCTGAGCGCTCACTTGCGCTCGTAGGGGGTATTTTTCAGCGGCAGCGAATTGCGTGCCTCGCCGTCGTAGCGGCGGTAAGCGTCCGCGATCGCCGGCGCGGTGGGGATCGAGGTGATCTCCCCGATGCCGATGGCGCCGTTCGCCATCGCAAGCCCCGGCTTATCGACCACGATGGCGGTGATCTCGGGGATCTGGTTCGCGCGGAACAGCCCCAGCGTACCGTAGCGCGCCGTCGGGCGGCAGCTCTCGTCGATGGGATATTTCTCCGTCAGCGCGTAGCCGAGGCTCATCACCACGCCGCCCTCGATCTGCCCCTCGCAGGAGAGCGGGTTGATCGCCTTGCCCACATCGTGTGCCGCGACCATCTTTTTGACCTTCCCCGTTTCCTTATCGAGAATGCAAAGCTGCGTCGCATAGCCGTAGGCAACATGGCTCACGGGATTCGGCACCTTCGCGCCGAGCGGATTCGTCTTGGCGTAGTATTCGCCGTAAAATTCCTGCCCGCGCAGCTCCTCGAGCGTGCGATACTCCATCGCGTCGCGCAGCAGCAGACACGCGCGGCGGCACGCCTCGCCCGTCACGAGCGTCTGGCGCGAGCCGGAGGTGTCGCCGCTGTTCGGCGCGAGCGTATTGCTGCGCTCGTAGACGACATCTTCCCGCCGGAGCTTCGCGTTCGTCACCACCATCTGCACCAGCACCGTGCCGAGCCCCTGCCCGATGCACGAAGCGCCCGTCTGGATATGTACCTTCGCGTCGTCCCCGACCACAAGGCGGCAGCGCCCGTAGTCCGGCAGACCCACGCCCACGCCCGCGTTCTTCATCGCGCACGCGAGACCGACCGGCTCGCCGTTTTTGACCGCCTCATCGTAATAGGGCTTGACCGCCTCGAGCGTTTCGACCAGTCCCGTCTCGGGACCCACGATCTGCCCGTTCGGCAGCACCCCGCCGGGGCGAATGGCGTTGCGGTAGCGGATCTCCCACGGCGAGATGCCCACAAGGTCCGCCATGCGGTTGAGTAAGCTCTCCGTCGCGAAGCAGGTCTGCGTCACGCCGAAGCCTCGGAACGCGCCCGCGGGCGGATTGTTCGTATAGTACGCCGTGCCCTCGATCTCAAAATTCTCATAGGCATACGGCCCCGCCGCGTGCGTACACGCGCGCTCGAGCACCGGCCCGCCGAGCGAGGCGAACGCTCCCGTGTCGGACACAACGCTCGCCTTCACGCCCTGAATGATGCCGTTCTCGTCGCAGCCCATCGTGAAGTCCATCCACATCGGGTGGCGCTTGGGGTGGATCAAAATTGACTCCGCGCGCGTGAGCTTGACCTTCACCGGCACGCGCGCATGGTAGCACAGCAGCGCCGCGTGGTGCTGCACCGACATATCCTCTTTCCCGCCGAAGCCGCCGCCGACGAGCATATTTTCCACCTGACAGTGGTCAAAGTCCACGCCGAGCATCGCCGCGCACTCATGCTGCGTCGTGTGCGCGCTCTGGTCGGTCGTGAGGAGCTTCACGCCGCCGTTTTCCAGCGGCAGCGCCACGCAGCACTCCGGCTCCAAAAAGGCGTGCTCGGTCCACGGCGTCTCAAAATGCTCCGAGAGCACATATTTGCTCCCCGCGATCGCGCCGGCCGCGTCGCCGCGCGACACATGGCGCTGCGCCTGCACATTGCCGCGGTTGCCCTCGATGACCTGCACCGCGCCCTCGGCTTTCGCCTCCTCGGGACTGTGGATCGCGGGCAGCTCTTCATACTCCACGCGCACGAGCGCCTTGGCGCGCTCCACCGTCTCCATGTCGCGCGCGCACACCAGCGCCACCGCGTCACCGAGATACTGCGTGATCTCTCCCTCGCCCACGAGCGTCGGCTGATCCTTCTGGATATGGCCGACATTCTGCTGCCCGGGGATATCCTTCGCCGTCAGCACGCACACAACGCCCTCGAGCGCCTCGGCCTCTTTCGTGTTGATATACAGCACGCGGGCGCGCGCATACTTGCTGCGCACGGCGCTGCCGTAGCACATTCCGTCTACATACACATCGTCGGGATACTGCCCGTAGCCCTGCACCTTCTCGGCCACATCGAGCCGGTGGACGCGCGAGCCGACCTGCCAGTCGTCCGCCGTCGGCGCGGGCAGCTTCCCCTCGCGGAAGATCTTCGCCGCAAGCAGAATGCCGTCAATGATCTTCACATAGCCCGTGCAGCGACAGATGTTGTTGCGAATGGCAAAGGCCGCCTCCTCGCGCGTGGGGTCGGGATTCGTGTCCAGCAGCGCCTTTGCGCTGATGACCATGCCCGGAATACAGAAGCCGCACTGCACCGCGCCCGCCTCGCCGAAGGCGAAGGTGTAGACCTCCTTTTCCCAGTCTGAAAGCCCCTCGACCGTCACGATCGTCTTTCCCTCCAGCTTGTCTGTCGAGGGAACGCAGGCTTTCGTCGCCTTGCCGTCAATGAGCACATGGCAGGTGCCGCAGGCGCCCTCGCTGCACCCGTCCTTCACGCTCGTGAGCCTGAGCTCATCGCGCAGGAAACGAATCAGCTTCTGGTTCTTCTCCACGCTCACACTCTGTCCGTTCACCGTAAATGTTGCCATAGCCGGGCTCCTTTTCAAACTTTTTGTTTGCCTTGCTTACTATTTTTCATATTCATTGTATCACATTCATGCAGAATTACAAGAAAAAAACACGCGTTCGTGATTCTATTTTGTAGATAACGATGCTTTCCGCGCCGCCGTCCTCCGTATCCGCCCCGCAGCACGCAAAGAAGCCCTCCGTATGCTCGCATACGAAGGGCTTCCCTTTTTCTTCTTTATCAATAGAGCAGCAGCTTTTCCGCGCGCAGCGTGAGCGAAACGCTCTCCTCGCCCGCGCGCAAATGACCCTCCGGCAGCGCCGCGCACAGCAGCGGCGCCCCCTCCCCCGCCCCCTCGGGACATAGGAAGGCAAGCTCGTGCCCCACATCGTGCCGCACGCGGACCACCGCAAAGCGCAGCGCGCCGCCGAGCGCGATCGCGTCGTCCGGCACAGCAAGCGTCGAAACGCGCCGCCCGTTCGTCTCAACCGGCAGCGTCAGCCCCCACTCGGGCAGGAAAACGCCGCCCTCTCTCGCCTCCGCGCGCAGGAAGTTGCGGCAGCCTGTGAGCCGCGCCGCACCGACCGTCGCCGGACGGCGCAGCAGCTCCTCCATCGTCGTCATCTCTCCCGCCGCGCCGTGCTCGAGCACGCACACGCTCCGGCAGTTGCGCCGGCACTCGCCTAAATCGTGGCTCACCCAGACGATCGGTCCGCGGAATTCCGCAAGCAGCTCGCCCAGCTCACGCTCCAGCTCCCACTTGAGAAAGCTGTCGAGCGCGGAGAACGGCTCGTCGAGCAGGATCGCCTCCGGCTCCGAGCAGAGAATGCGCGCCAGCGCCACACGCTGCTGCTCGCCGCCCGAGAGCTGCGCGGGGTACTGCTTCTCCAGCCCCTCCAGACGGAACGCGCGCAGCTTTTCCGCCAGCGCCGCCCGACGCGCCGCGCGCGTCCCACCGCGCAGCGCGCAGAGGATATTCTGCCCCACCGTCATGTGCGGAAAGAGCGCATACTGCTGGAAGAGATAGCCCACACGCCGCTGCTGCGGCGTGTGGTCGATGCCCCGCTCGCTGTCGAAGAGCACCCGCTCGCCCAGCGCGATGCGCCCGCGGTCGGGCGTCATGATGCCCGCGATGCACTGTAAGGTCAGGCTCTTGCCGCTGCCCGACGCGCCGAGCAGCGCCGTCGCGCCCTCCTCCGCCTCGAACTTTGCGCGCAGATGAAAGCCGCCGAGCTTCTTTTCGATATCCACGGATAAGCTCATGCCCGCCTCCTCCTACTCCGCCCGCTGCTTTGCAGCAGATCGCTCCGCTCCAGCAGATTGACCGCCAGCAGCACCACGGCGGAGATCGCCAGATTGACCATCACCCACCGCCCCGCGAGCGCGTCGTTGTTCGTCTGCCAGAGCTGATAGACCGTCGTGGAGATCGTCGCCGTCCGCCCGGGCGTATAGCCCGCGAGCATACTCGTCGCGCCGTACTCGCCCAGCGCGCGGGCAAAGGCAAGCACCGTCCCCGCGAGCACGCCCGCGCGGCAGCACGGCATTCGAATGCGCCAGAAAATATAGGTGTTCGACCGCCCCAGCGTCTGCGCGGCGTAGGCAAGCGTCTCGTCGAAGGACTCGAACGCCCCGCGCATCGTCCGATACATCAGCGGCAGTATGACCACCGTCGTCGCGAAGATCGCCGACCACCAGATCATCACGAGCTTGATGCCGAACACCTCCAGCACCCACGCGCCGATGACGCGCTTCGGCCCCAGCACGCGCAGCAGCAGATAGCCCACCACCGTCGGCGGCAGCACCAGCGGCAGCGTCAGCACCACATCGAGCACGCCCTTCACCGTCCGCGGCAGCCGCGCGATATAGTAGGCGGCCAGCACCCCCGCAAAAAAAGCGATGCCGGTCGAGATCGCCGCGATCCGCAGCGAGTTCCACAAGGGAAACCAGTCCATTGCTCTCCTCCCCGTTCCTGCCGCGCCGACCCTTACGCCGCGCTGAAGCCCACGCTCTCAAATACCGCCATCGCCGCGTCGGTCGTGAGATAGTCCAGGAATTCCTGTGCGGCAGCCTCGTTTTCGCCCTTGAGCACCGCCGCGGGATAGATGACCTGCCCACACATCTCCGCCGTCGCGCTGTCCACCACCGTCAGCCCCGCAGAGAACGCGTCGGTCGCATAGATGATGCCGCAGTCCACGCTGCCCTCGCTCACCTGCGAAGTCACTTCTTTCACATTGTTGCCGTAGGTCAGCTTGCCCGCCTCTGCCATCGTCGGCTCGTGCAGGGCGTAGCAGGCAAAGATCTTCTGTGTATACTGTCCCACGGGCACATCTTCGTTGCCGATGGCAAGCAGCACCTTGTCCTGCTCCAGCGCGCTTGCAAGCAGGAGCGCAAGCTGGTCAAAGCTCTCGATCCCCGCGGGATTTCCCTCGGGAACGACCAGCGTCACCTTGTTTTCAAGGAGGTCCAGGCGGCTGCCCTCCACGAGCAGATCGAGCCCGTCGGGATTCTTCTCCGCGTCACCGACAAGGCTGCCGTCGATCGCGTTCATCTGCTTGGGCGCCGCGGAGAGGAACACATCGCACGCCGCGCCCTCCTTGATCTGCGTGAGGAGCTTGCCGGAGGAATCGAAGTTGAAAAGCAGCTTCACGCCCTCATGCTCGGCCATGTAGGTCTCGCCGATCTCGGTGAGCGTCTCGGTGAGCGACGCCGCGGCAAACACCGTCAGCTCGACCGGCTCAACATTCTGCTCCGTGCCGTCCGGCTGCGCCGCGTCGGGCGCGGCCTCCTTCTGACCGCAGGCGGTCAGCGCAAAAACGAGGGACAGCGCAAGGAGCAAAGATACGATCTTTTTCATGTTTTTTCTTCCTTTCCGTTTTTTCATGCGTTCATCGGCAAGCACGGCTTTCCTCAAAGGGGAGATTCTCGCTCCGCCCAACCGCTCCTGCGGCGCGATCACAGACGCACGGCGTCTAAGCGCTCAACGAAACATCTTCATTGACGATGAGGGGAGCGGCGAAGCGGAGCAAGGAGATCGTCAAATCGAAAGCCGCTGTTTTTTGGCAGGCAGTTTCCTTGCGCAGCGCGTGCAGTTGGACTTTGCAGAAAACTGCAATGGCGGGGTTAAGGGGCTCAGCCCCTTACGGTCTTGGGGGTTCCAAAGGGGGCTATTCTTCCGGAAAGAATGGCCCCCTTTGAGAGAGCGCCGCAGGCGCTCACTTTCCGAATGGGCATACGGGATAATGGCACTCCGCGCAGCCCAGGCACAGCCCGCCCTCGCCGAAGGCGACCATGTCCGCGCGCGTGACCTCCACGCCCGCGGCGAGCCGCGGCAGCACGAGGTCGAAGACCGTCGCACCCGCGTACATCACGCAGCCCGGAAGCCCGCACACCGCCGTCCCGTCCTCAAAATAGCCGAGCAGGAACATCGCGCCCGGAAGCACCGGCGCGCCGTAGGTCACGATGCGCGCGCCGCTCGCGCGGATGCCGCCCGGGGTGTTGTCGTCGGGGTCGACACTCATGCCGCCGGTGCAGAGAATGAGGTCGGGCTTTTTTTCGCGCATGGCGAGCACCGCATCACGCACATTCTCCACGCCGTCGCCAGACATCATGGTCGCGACCGTCTCGATGCCGTAGGTGCGGAGCTTGTCGATCACGACCGGCGTGAAGGTATCCTCGATGAGCCCCTTCTTCACCTCACTGCCGGTGGTCACGATGCAGGCGGTTTTTTTCGTGTAGGGCAGCAGCTCGAGGAGCGGCTCCGCCCCTGCCGCACGCTCCGCCGCGCGCAGCTTTTCCTCCTCGACCACGAGCGGAATGACGCGCATACCCGCAAGCTTATCGCCTTTACACACCGCGGTATTTCCGTGCCGCGTGGCGATCATGATGTCCTCCTGACTGTTGACCGCAAGGAGTCTTTCGCTCCGCACGCGGAAGAGGCCGTCGCACGCCGCGCGCAGCTCGATCTTCCCTTCCTTCACCTCGCTGCGCAGCATATTTTCGCTGCCGCACAGCGCGAGCAGACGCTCCGCTGCGTCGTTCTCGTGGACCATGCCCTCGCGCAACTCGTAGATATAGAGATGCTCCTTGCCCATGCTCAGCAGCACCGGAATATCCTCCTTGGTCACGACATGACCCTTGCGAAAGCGCGCGTCTTTATACTCGCCCTTGATGATCTGCGTGAGGTCGTGGCAGAGCACCTGCCCCACGGCCTCCTCGGTTTTGATCAGCTTCATTTCAGCACCTCGATCTCGTCGCCCGCGCGCACGCGGCCTTCCTTTATCACGACTGCGAAAATGCCCTCGGTCGGCATGACGCATTTGCCCGTCGCCTTCTTGATGGCGCAGTCGTTGTGGCACTGCTTGCCGATCTGCGTGACCTCCAGCTCCGCCGCGCCGACGCGCAGTCGCGCGCCGATCGGGAGCGCCTTGAGCTCGATGCCGCGGGTGTTGATGTTCTCGGCAAAAATGCCCGCGTCGAGCTCGATGGGGCACGCCGCGCGCATGGTGTCCACGCTCTCGTCGGCGAGGAGACTCACCTGCCTGTGCCAGTCGCCCGCGTGGGCATCGCCCACGATGCCGTGGCGCAGCTTCAATTCGATGTAGGGAACAGCGCGCTTGCGCACGCCCTTTTTTTCGCTGATGTTGACCGCTGTGACCTTCGCCATTTTTCTCACTCCTTCGCCTGATAGACGCCGCTTTTTCCGCCATCTTTATACAAAAGCCGAACATTTTCGATCGTCATATCCCGCTGCACCGCCTTGCACATATCGTACACCGTCAGCGCCGCGGCGCTCGCCGCGGTCAGCGCCTCCATCTCTACGCCCGTCTCGCCGCAGCAGCGAACCTCGGAGAAAATGTGCAGCGCGGTCGGCTCGAGCCGAAAGGAAATGTCGATCTTCGTCAAAAGGAGCGGGTGGCACATCGGAATGATGCTGCCCGTGTGCTTCGCCGCCATGATGCCCGCGACCTGCGCGACCGCGAGGACATCGCCCTTGCCGATGCGCCCCTCTTCGATCTTCTGCATCGTCGATGCCGCCATGCGGACGGTTGCACACGCGCGTGCGATCCGGTCCGTTTTCGGCTTTTCCGTCACATCGACCATGCGGGCGCGCCCCTCGGCGTTAAAATGCGTCAATTCCGCACCGTTCGGCGTCGTTTCTGCGGCGTTTTTCTCTGTTTTCATCATGTTCAGCCCCCGATCTCATTCATGGCGCGCGGCGTTTCCGTGCCGGAAACGCACAGCGCATGGCGCGCGGGTTTGGCGAGGATCCCGCGCCGAATTGCCTCTTCCAATGCAACGCCCTCCAGCCCCCGCAGGCTGATCTCCGCGCGCGAGTGCAGGCAGGGCTTGAGCTTGCCGTCCGCCGTGATGCGCAGGCGGCTGCATTCGCCGCAGAAATCGTGGCTCATCGGCGTGATGAGCCCGACGCTCCCCCTGCCGTCCGGCAGGCGGTAGAGCGCGGCGACGCCGTCGCTCCCGACGGGCTCGAGCGAGGGGCATTTCTCCGGCACCGCGCGGGCGGAGAGATAGCCGCCCCAGTCGGCGCACGCGCCCATGGGCATTCGCTCGATGAAGCGGACCTGCCAGGGCTTTTCCCTTGTCAGCTCCACGAAATCAACGATCTCATCGTCGTTGACGCCGCCGAGCAGCACGCAGTTGAGCTTGAGCTTTTCAAAGCCCGCCGCCTCCGCCGCCGCGATGCCGCGCAGCACCTCGTCAAGCGTTCCCACGCGGGTGATCTCGCGGAAGCGCTCGGGGCGAAGCGTGTCGAGACTGATGTTCAGCCGATCGACACCCGCCGCGCGCAGCGGCGCGGCGAGGGTCGGCAGGAGCGCGCCGTTCGTCGTCAGGCACAGCTCCTCCACGCCGTCGATCGCGCGGAGCATTCGGCAGAATTCGACGATGCCGCGGCGCACGAGCGGCTCGCCGCCCGTGACGCGGAGCTTGCGCACGCCGCATTTCACCGCCGCCTCCGCCATGGCGCAAAGCTCCTCGAGCGAGCAGACCTCGCTGTGCGCACATTTGTCCACGCCACGCGCAGGCATACAGTAGCGGCAGCGGAAGTTGCACCGATCCGTCACACTGATGCGAAGATATGAGATCTCTCTGCCGCAGGTATCAAGCATGGCACACCACCGTTATTCTTCTGAAAATATACTGTTATTTTAGCAAATTCTCTTTTCCCGCGCAAATTTTTTGTTCGGCATCGTCGGAAAGTTATTTTTTATCGTCGCAATCTTGACAGCCCGCGCGCCGCGGCGCTACAATAAGAAAAAGCCCCGCCCGAAGGCGGGGCAGGTCGCGGGAGACCGCGTCCGACGATCTCCGCGCTCCGCGCGGAACGAAAGTGAGGAAGCAGTCATGCCGGACGGCAACACCGTACTTTCCGTCGCAAAAGCGATGGAGCTTTTGCAGCAGCTCAGCGACGCGGGCGAGCCGCTGACGCTCACCGCGCTCAGCGCGCGCGCGGGCTTTCCGAAGAGCACGGTCTTCGGGCTTCTGACCACGATGCGCGAATACGATGTCGTCGCCCAGCGCGGCGATGGGAAATATACGCTCGGCCTGCGGCTTTTCGAGTTCGGCTGCCGCGTGAGCAGCTCGTGGAACGGCTCCGCCGTCGCGCGACCCTACATGGAGCATCTCTCCGCCGAGGTCAACGCCTCCGCGATGCTCTCGATCTGCGAGGGCGGTCATGTCGTCACGCTCGATCAGGTCGAGGGGCGCGGCGAGCTGCGCATCGTCTCGAGCCTTGGCTCTCCCCTGCCGCTGCACTGCACCTCGCAGGGGAAAATCTTCCTCGCCCACATGAGCGAGAACGAGGCGCTGGGGCTGCTCTCCCGCGCGCCGCTCACGCCCTTCACACCGCACACCGTCACCGACGCGCGGGCTCTGCTCGCCGCGCTGCCGCGCGTGCGCGCGGACGGCTATGCCGTGGAAAACGGCGAATATAAGATCGGTCTGCGCTCGATCTCCGCGCCGGTCTACGAGCGCAGCGGCGCGGTGCGCTACACGGTGGGGGTCATCGGAATGTTCCGCTCGGTGCATTCCGACGAGTTTCGCCGCGCCATCGAAGCCGTCGTCGCCACGGGGCGCATGATCTCCGCGGCGCTCGGCTATCGCGAGTGAGCGGGCGCAAGTCGCGGTTGTTCTTTGCGCGAAGGTGTGCTATACTGCGGGTAACACGAAAAAGGAGAGGTTGAGCATGGACGCGATTTATGAGATCGAATTGCAGGACTGCCCGCACTGCGGCGGCGCCGGTCTGATGGAGGACGAGCAGGGCTGGTGCGTTTATGTTTCCTGCGCGGACTGCGGTTCGCACACGGCGCACACCGCATACGAAAGTGCGGAGGAGCGGCTGCGCGCGGCGCAGCAGGCGGCGCGGCTGTGGAACATCGGCAAGGTGATCCACGCGGGCGTGGGCGAATAAAAAAGCGAGAAAGAGGCGGCTCCCGACGGGAGCAGCCTCTTTTTTCTTATCGTGTCGTTCGTTCGCACAAAAGGTGCAGCGCTTCGAGGTAGCCCGCGAGCCCGTGACCCTTGACGGTCGCGACGCAGGCTGCGCGGACATAGGAGATATGGCGGAAGTCCTCGCGCGTGTCGGGGTCGGAGACATGGACCTCGACGGTCGGGATACCGACCGCCTTGAGCGCGTCAAGCAGCGCGACGCTCGTGTGGGTGTAGGCGGCGGGGTTGAGAACGATGCCGTCCACACGGTCGAAATGCGCCTGCTGGATCGCGTCCACGAGCGCACCCTCGTGGTTGGACTGAAAGAAGGAGATCTCGATGCCGAGCGTCTCGGCTTCGGCGCGGAGCATGGCGAGGAGGTCGGCGTAGGTCGCGCTGCCGTAGATCTCCGGCTGGCGCAGACCGAGCAGATTCATGTTGGGGCCGTTAATGACCAGAATTTTCACAGTGATCCCTCCAAATTTTCTCCGCCGTTTCCTCGACCGTGCCGGTGTTCTCCACCGCCGCGTCGCGAAAGCGCTCGTAGAGCGGGGCGCGCTCCGCCCACATCGCGGCGAGGTCGGCGCCCTGCGAGAGCGGGCGGCCGTCGGTCGGCAGGAGGTCGAGCGGGCGAAGGAGCTGGTAGACACGGCCGTTCTGACGGAGCGAAGCGTAGTTCTCCGGCGTTTTCACAACTCCGCCGCCGGTGAGGAGAATTTTTCCCGTGAGCGCGCCGCACTCCGCCGCGACTTCGCGCTCGAGGGCACGGAAGGCGGCTTCGCCGCCGCGCGCGAAGATCTCCGGGATCGGGCAGCCCGCCTTCTCCTCGATGCGCGCATCGAGGTCGATCGCCTCACGGCCCGAGAGCGCGGCGAGCGCCGCGCCGACGGTGGTTTTGCCGCTGCCGGGCATTCCGATGAGGACGAGGTTCGTCATCTCGCGGCGCAGGAGCGCGAGAATGCGCTCCGTCTCACGCTCGGCGATGGTCGTCTCAAAGAAGTGCTCCTCGGCGGCGATCGCCTGCGCGACGAGCATGGGAAGCCCGTCGGAGCAGGGAATGCGAAGTGCTTCCGCCTGCAAAAGCAGCGCCGTGCGGCGGGGATTGTAGATGAGGTCGAGCACACCCGCGCAGCGCGGGAAGGCACGCAGGTCAAGCGGCGACGCGCCGTTGTGGGGGTACATTCCGACGGGCGTGGTGTTGACGATGAGGTCCGTGTCGGCGTGACGGGAGAGGTTATCGTAGTTGTCCTCGCCCGAGCGGGAGATGACGATGACCTCGCGCGCGCCGAGCGCTTTGGCGCAGGCTACGGCGGTGCGCGACGCGCCGCCGCTGCCGAGGACGAGGGTCTTTTTCCCCGTGAAGTCGATGCCGGCGCGGCGCGCCATGAAGCGAAAGCCCGCGGCGTCGGTGTTGTAGGCATAGAGCCTGCCGTCCGCGCGGCGGACGAGGGTGTTGACGCTGCCGATCTCCCGCGCGAGCGGGTCGATCACATCGCAGTAGGGCATGACCTCGCGCTTGTAGGGAATGGTGACATTGACCCCGCCGAGGTCGCGTCGGGCGAGAAAAGCGGGCAGCTCGTCCGGCTCAAGCTCGATGAGGCGATAGTCTTCGCAGCCGAGCGCGCGGTGGATCGGGACCGACCAGCTATGCCCGAGCGTCCGGCCGAGGAGACCGAAGAGCTTCTCCCCCATCGTCAGACCTCCGCGTAGTTGCCGAGGAAGGAAAGGCTCGCGCAGCTGCGCTCCATCTCCTCGAGCATGGCGAGGACGGCGGGGTCCTGCACGGAGCCTTCGAGCTCGAGGAAGAAGATGAACTCAAAGTCGCTGCCCGCGACGGGACAGGATTCGAGCTTGGTCATATTGATGTCGAGCGCGGCGAGCTTGGAGAGGATCTCATAGAGCGCGCCGGGGCGGTTTTCGAGCGAGAGAATGAGGCTGATGCGGTTCGCGCCCGCGTAGATGACGGGCTTTTTGGTGATGCAGAAAAAGCGGGTGTAGTTATTGTCGCTGTCCTGCAGGGAGTCGTTCACGCAGTTGAGGCCGTAGAGCGCGGCGCAGGGGTGGGAGGAGATCGCGGCGGCGTGGCGGTTGCCGCTCTCGGCGACCATTTTCGCCGCGAGGGCAGTATTGTCGCAGGGAATGACGCGCACGCCGGAGAGGGAATTCAAAAAGCGGCTGCACTGGCCGATCGCCTGCTGGTGGGAGTAGATTTCGGTGATGTCCTCCATCTTTACGCCCGGGAGGGCAAGGAGCTCGTGGCGAATGCAAAGGCGCGTGGAGCGCACGACGGAGAGATCGTGCTCGCGCAGGAGCGAATAGACCGCGCGCACCGAGCCGTTGGAGCTGTTTTCGATGGGAAGGACGCCGAACTCGCACAGTCCGGACTCGACCGCGGAGACGACCGCGTCGAAGCTCTTGACATAGAGAAGCCGTCCGCGCGGGAAGAGGCGGTCGCAGGCGACCTGCGAGTTCGCGCCCTCCACGCCCTGACAGGCGACAAGGCCCGTGGGCGGGAAGAGCGGTCCGCCCGCGGCGAGCGAGGCGTCCACGCGCGCGGCGACCTTCGTGGGAAGGTCGACCAGCTCTGCCTGACGGGAGCGGGCAAGCTCGAAGAGCGTGGAGTAGAGGTGGTAGGCGTAGCGCTCCTTGTCCCCCGCCTTTTCGGTGACTTTGGCGAGGATCTCGCGCTCGCGCTGGCGGTTGAGAATGGGCAGGTGATGTTCGTTTTTGTAGGCGGCGACCTCCTCGGCCAGCGCCATGCGCTCGAGGAAGAGCTGCAAAAGCTGCTCGTCCACCGCGTCGATCTTTGTACGGATATCAGAAAGTTCCATGGTTCCCCTCCAAAAGTAAGTCTAAGAGCACGCAGGCGGTGACGGCCTCGACCACCGGCACGGCGCGGTGCGCGATGCAGGGGTCGTGACGGCCGGTGATGGAAAGTGCGGTATCCTCCATGCGGGAGAGCGAGACGGTCTGCTGCTCGCGCGCGATGGAGGGCGTGGGCTTGACGGCGACGCGGAGCGTGAGCGGCATTCCGGTGGTGATGCCGCCGAGAATGCCGCCGGCTCGATTGGTCGTAGTGACGACCGCGCCGTCCTCCACGCGGAAGGCGTCGTTATGCGCGCTGCCGCGCAGCTTTGCGGCGGCGAAGCCCGCGCCGAACTCCACGCCCTTGACGGCGGGAATGCCGAAGAGCGCCGCAGCGAGGCGATTCTCCACGCCGCCGAACATCGGCTCGCCGAGCCCTGCGGGAAGGCCGATGGCGGCGCACTCGATGCTGCCGCCGACAGAGTCGAGCGCTTCGCGCGCGGCGAGGATCTCACGCTGCATCTGCTCGCCCGCCGCGTCCGAGAGGGTCGGGAAGGGCTTTGCGGCGAGGGCGGAGAAGAGCTCGGCGGTCGGGCGGAGCGGGAAGGCTTCGTCCTCCGCCGCGCCGACGGAGGCGAGGTGCGCGCCGACAAAGATGCCGCGGCGCGCGAGGATCTGCCCCGCGATGCCGCCCGCGATGCACAGCGGGGCGGTCAGGCGGCCGGAAAAGTGTCCCCCGCCGCGCAGGTCCACGGCATCTCCCCACTTCATGCGCGCGGCGAAGTCCGCGTGCGAGGGGCGGGGCGTGTCGGCAAGGGCGGCGTAGTCCGAGGAGTGCTGGTCGGCATTGCAGATGACGGCGCAGAGCGGGCTGCCGCAGGTCACGCCGTCGCGCAGACCCGAGAGAAATTCGGGCGCGTCACTCTCCCGCCGCGCGGTGGAGAGAGGGCTTTTGCCGGGTTTTCTGCGGTCGAGAAAGGCTTGCAGCTCGGCGGTGTCGATGCGCTCGCCGGCGGGCAGGCCGTCGATCACGACGCCGATGGCGCGGCCGTGGGACTGGCCGAAGACGCTGACGCGCAGGAGCGTTCCGAATTCAGAGGACATCAGCTTCACCTCCCAATGAGCGGTAGACTTCCCAGAAGTCGGGGTAGGATTTTTTGACGCAGTCCGCGCCGCGAACCGTCACGCTGCCGGTGCAGCGCGTGGCGGCGATGGCCGCCATCATCGCGATGCGGTGGTCGTTCGCGCTCTCGACCGTGCCGCCGGGGAGCGAGGGCTTGCCGACGATGGTCAGGCGGTCGCGCTCCTCATAGACCTCCGCACCGAGCGCGCGCAGCGCGGCGGTGATGGTCGCGAGGCGGTCGCTCTCCTTGATGCGAAGGCGCGCGGCGTTTTTGAGGATCAGCGTGCCGTTGAGGAGCGCGCCCCATGCCGCGAGCGGCGGGGCGAGGTCGGGACAGGTAGAGAGATCGAGGCTGACGCTCCCCACGCAGGGAGTCGACCAACCGGAGCGGTCGGGGGCGGGTGCGGCGCTTTGCGCGTGCGGCGAACCGAGGATCGGGACGCGCACGCCGCCCTTGCGCGGCTCGCCGCGCAGCATCGCGGCATAGTCGAGCATGATGCGGTCGCCCTGCGCGGAGCGCGGGTCCATGCCCTCGACCGTGAGGGCGCTGCCGATGCCCTGCGCGGCGTACCAGAAGCCCGCTTGCGACCAGTCGGCTTCGACCGCCGCTTCAAAGGGGCGGTAGGCGGCGCTCTCCACGCGGAAGGCGCTGCCCTCCGCCGCAGTGGGAACGCCGGCGCGCGTCATGGCGTCGCGCGTCATCGTGATGTAGGGCGCGGATTCGAGCGCAGTGGTGCTCACGACGGTGCTCTCGCCGCCGACGAGCGGGAGGGCGAAGAGCAGTCCCGTGAAGAACTGGCTGGAGACATCGCCGCGCAGACGGTACTCTCCCGCCGAGAGCGCGCCGCGGACGGTGAGGACACCGTCCTTTTGCTCGTAAAAGATGCCTTTTTCGTCGAAGAGGTCGAAGTAGGGCGTCTGCGGGCGATCCATGAGCCTGCCGCGGCCGGTGAAGGTGCCGCCGCCCGCGACGGCGAGGGCAATGGGAATCAGAAAGCGCAGGGTCGAGCCGGACTCGCCGCAGTCGAAGTGCGGGAGGGCGTCGAACGGTTTCTCCTGTCCGCCAATGCCGGTGACGCGGAGGGTCGAGGCGTCCGTGCGCGTCCATCGCGCGCCGAGGGCTTCCATGCAGCGGAGGGTCGCCTCGATGTCCTGCGAGAAGGCGAGGTTATAAACGGTGCTCTCGCCCGCGGCGAGCGCGGCGGCGAGGAGCAGACGGTGGGACATGGATTTGCTCGGCGGGGGCGTGACCGCGCCGGAGAGCAGGCGGGGCGTGATGCGAATGTCCATACTCAGCCCTCCAGTCCGGCGGCGATGATGGGCTCGAGCTCCGTCACCGGCACCTTTTTGAGCGTGCAGCCGCCGATGCGCTGCGGGAGGACGAGGGTGATGAAGTCGCCCGCGCGCTTTTTGTCGGCGAGCGCGGCAGCGGCGAGTTCGGGAGCGGGATAGTCCGTCGCGGTCGGCAGGTCGTGCTGCGCGAGGCAGGCGATGATGCGCGTGCTGACCGCTTCCTCTGCCCAGCCGAGCGAGACGCAGGCGCGAGAGATGATCGCGAGTCCCGCCGCGACAGCGTGGCCGTGGGGAATGGCGTAGGCGCTGCACTTTTCGATCGCGTGGGCGACGGTGTGGCCGAGGTTCAGGAGCTTTCGCTCGCCCTGCTCGCGCTCGTCGCGCTCGACCACGCCCGCTTTATAGGCGATGCAGCGGGCGATGACCGCAGCGGGGTCGGTGCGGAGCGCTCCGGCTTCGAAGAGGGAGAAGAGCTCTTCGCCCGCGAGGACGCCGGTCTTGATCGCCTCCGCCGCGCCGTCGGCAAAGACGGCGGGGGACAGCGTTTTGAGGCAGTCGGTGTCGCAGAGGACGGCGGCGGGCTGCAAAAACGCGCCCGCAAGGTTCTTGCCCGCGGCAAGATCGACTGCCGTTTTGCCGCCGACGGAGGAATCGACCGCCGCGAGGAGCGTCGTCGGGAGCTGGACATAGCGAATGCCGCGCAGGTAGCACGCGGCGGCAAAGCCCGCCATGTCGCCCGTGACACCGCCGCCGAGGGCGGCGACGCAGTCGGCGCGCGTGAGCTGAGAGGCGGCGAGGAATTCCAGAAGCTCCGAGAGGGTGGCGAGGTTTTTGTGCGTCTCCCCCGCCGGAAAGACATGGGAGCAGACCGCAAAGCCCGCCGCGCGCAGGCTCGTGCAGACGGTATCGAGGTAGAGCGGGGCGACCGCAGAGTCCGCGATGACCGCGATGCGGCACGCTCCGACCGCGTCGCGCACGCGCGCGCCGACGGTGGGCAGAAGTCCCGCGCCGACGGTGACGGCGTAGGCGGGCGTGGTGTGGACCGAAAGGGTCTGAACAGCGCTTGGCATGGGTGCTCCCTCCTTTTTTCAGTTTCCGCCTGCCGTGGCTTTCTTCTCGCGGCCGTCGCGCAGCAGCGCGCGCAGGCGGTCGGCGTCCTTGTCGTTCAGGGCGTCGGCGTATTCGCGCAGGTGGGTGATGAGGACCTCTAATTCGTGGGTGAGGTAGTCCGCGTCATCGAGGAAGAGCTCGGTCCACATCTCTTCATCAAGGCGCGCGACGCGCGTCATATCCTGGAAGCTGCCGGCGGAAAAGCCGCGGCGGCGCTGCGCTTCGGGCGACTTGACATAGGCGCTCGAGACGATGTGCGCGAGCTGCGAGGTGAAGGCGATGATGCGGTCGTGCTCGGTGGGATCGGAGAAGGTGAGATTGGCAAAGCCGATGTCGAGAAAGAAGGCTTTGAGCGTTTCGAGCAGCGCCATATCGGTGCGCTCGTCGGGCGTGAGGATCATGGAGGCGCCGACAAAAAGGCTGTCGCTCGCGGAGGTGAAGCCGCCGCGCTCGCGTCCCGCCATCGGGTGACCGCCGATGTAGGCGAAGCCGTGGCGCTCGGCGATGGGCGCTATCTCACGCACGACCGCGCGCTTGACACCGCAGAGATCGACAAGGATCGCGCCCTTTGCGATGTGCGCGGCGTGGGCGCGCACCCACTCCACTGCCGCGGCAGGGCGAATGGCGACGAGAATGAGGTCGCAGGTGGGAAGGGTCTCCTCCGTGAGCGGAGCGTCGATCGCGCCGCACATACGCGCGAGCATCATCGTCTCGCTCTCGAGGTCGCAGCCGAGGACGGTGTGCGCGGTGCGCGCCTTGATGCTCTTCGCCATCGAGCCGCCGATGAGCCCGAGGCCGACGATACCGACTGTCATACGATCACTCCTCTACCGTTTTCATGAAATCGTGCAGCTTCAAGAGCTTTTTCGCAAGCTCGTCGAAGGCTTCGGGTCTCAGGGACTGCGGCCCGTCGCAGAGGGCGTGGGCGGGGTCGTTGTGGACCTCGATCAAAAGACCGTCGCAGCCGGTCGCGACCGCGCCCATCGCGAGGGGGTCGACGAGCCAGCTCTTGCCCGTGGCGTGGCTGGGGTCGACGATGATGGGCAGGTGCGTGAGCTTACGGAGGACGGGGATCGCGGCAAGGTCGAGCGTGTTGCGGGTGTAGCTTTCGAAGGTGCGCACACCGCGCTCGCAGAGGATCACATTCTCGTTGCCGCCCGCCATGACATACTCCGCGCTCATGAGCCACTCCTCGTAGGTCGCGGACATTCCGCGCTTGATCATCACGGGCTTATCCTGATGGCCGACCGCCTTGAGAAGATCGAAGTTCTGCATATTGCGCGCGCCGATCTGGATAATGTCCACATTCTTGAACAGCGGAAGCTGGCTGAGATCCATGAGCTCGGTGACGATGGGAAGTCCGGTCTCCTCCTTGGCGATCTCGAGGTAGCGCAGACCGGTCTCGCCGAGTCCCTGGAAGGAGTAGGGCGAGGTGCGGGGCTTGAACGCGCCGCCGCGCAGCAGCGTCGCGCCGCCCGCCTTGACCGCCCTGGCGATGGCGACGACCTGCTCCTCGGACTCGACCGAGCAGGGGCCTGCCATGAGCGTGAGGCTGCCGCCGCCGATCTGCGTGCAGCCGAGGTCTACGACGGTGGGGTCGGGGTGGAACTTGCGGTTGGCGTTTTTATACGGCTCCTGCACGCGCTTGACATCTTCGACGATGTCGAGCGCGGCGATGAGGTCGGCGTCGAGCTTCGAGGTGTCGCCCACGAGACCGAGGATCATGTTTTCCGCGCCGATGCTGGTGTGAATGATGATACCCTTGCCCTGAAGCCAGTCGATGAGGCTTTTGAGCTGCTCGGGATTGGGGTCTTTTCTGAGTATGACGATCATAGCGGTAACTCTCCTTTTTTCTGACGATAGAAAAAACCGCAGCCGGTCGGCTGCGGTCTACTGGTGTTTCCGGTTTTTACGGGAAGGGGTATGCAAAAACCGTTCTTACACGCGCTTGCCTTCAGCCACAGCGAAATAAGCCTTGTCCATAAAATAGGCAAAGCCAAAGCAGAGGTATTCGGCATAGCGGGAAAGACGGGTCATGGCTGCCGCTTCCTTTCGGTAGGAATGTGATGGCAGCAGTATAGCACCTTAAAGCGCAAAAGGGAATCGTCATTTCCGCCAAATCGCGGAAAATTGCGCCCTCCCCTCTCTCCCGAACGACCAAAGATGGCTCAATGACCGCCGCCGCGGAGCATTTTGAGCCCATGGGCGAGGGTATCGACGACGGCGGAGAGATTCTCGCGCGCGGCCTTCTCCGAGCCGGGGAGGTTCACGATCAGCGTATCGCCGCGCGTGCCGGCGGCGGCGCGGGAGAGCATGGCGCGGGGCGTGAGCTTCAGGCTCTCGAAGAGCATCGCCTGCGGGATCGCGGGGATCTCGCGCTCGAGCACATCGCGCGTGGCCTCGGGCGTGACATCGCGCGGGGAGAGCCCTGTGCCGCCGGTGGTCACGATCAGGTCGCAGCGCAGGCCGTCCGCGCACTGGCGGAGCTGATCGGCGATGCACGCGCGCTCGTCGGGCACGACGGCGGTGTAGATGACCTCGTACTCCGCCGCGCGCAGCAGCGCGCACACGGCGGGACCGCTGGTGTCCGCGCGCGTGCCGGCGGAGCAGGCGTCGGAAACGGTGATGACTGCGGCGCGGTAAGGCATAGGCAGCTCCTCCCTGCTCTCATTTTGATGTTCCTGCGCCCGCGCAGCGGGCGGGAAATACTGCGGTCATTATAGCACGGCGGGGGCGGGATTGCAAGCGCGGTCGGGCGCGCTCCCGACGCAAAAAAAGGGCGGCGGTGCGCGCAGGGCGCATCGCCGCTCTGTTTGATTTTGCTCAGCCGAGGCTCAGGGTCAGGCCGACGGTGGTCTGTCCCTTCTCGAAGAAGGGCAGCACGGAGCCGTCGTCCGCCTGCATGACGATGAGCTGCTCGCCGGAGGGTGAGATCAGCAGCGGGAACGGGCAGTTCCCCTCGTAGACGCCAAGGCAGAGACTATCGTCCTCCATCCACCAGCTTCCCTCGTAGTAGGGGGTCAGAGCTCCGTCCTCCGCGGGCTGATAGAGCACCATGTCGCCGGAGCCGTCTTTGGCGTTTTCCTCGTAGCGGAACTCCAGCATCCAGCCGTTGTCGCTGTACCAGGTGGTGTCCGCAAGGCCGAGATCCGTGGGCGGCAGCCATTCCGCGCCGGGGACATAGTCCCCGACCTCATAGAGATGGGTGAAGTCCAGGATCATATCGTCACCGTATGTGATCTCGCCGTCCGACTCCTTGTAGGGGTGCCAGACCTTTGTATACTCTTCCTCGTACTCAAGGACCGTATCCGGATCATCGTCCCAGAGGTCGGGGACACCGCTGTAGTTGACATACATCAGGAAGGGCTTGCCGACCTCGCAGTCGTACAGCGGGTCGGAGTAGATGGGCACCGAGCCGTTGCCCTCATAATTCCATTCCACGCTCTTTACGGTGAACGGAATGCGTTCCTCCAAGGGCACGACGCAGAAGAGATAGCCGTGGTCACCGATGATGTCCTCGGCGGGGATCTCCGTCAGGAAGGGCCAGAATGCCGCAAGGGCAGGCGATTCGTTATGCAGCCACGCGGCGAGGTCGGTGGTGTCCCCCTCCTCGCGGTAGCCGAGGCACGCCACGGCAAGGTACTGCTCCCACGCTCTGTGGGCAAACAGGTCGTCGATCGCGGCCTGCGCCTCGTCGCTGTAGCCCTGCCGGTCGTCCGCGGTGTCGGTGTCGCCGTTCGGCGCGGCGTCGGCGTCCGGCTTTTTCACGGTGTCGAGCTTGCCGGAGCTGCCCGGCTGCCCGCTTCCCTGCTCGTCACTGTCCTTACTGCCGCAGGCGGCAAGGCTCAGCACCAGCAGCATCGCGAGCACCAGCGCCGCCGCGCGGCGAAGTGTCATTCGTTTCATGTCATGACCTCCTCAGAATTTTCCGCTGCTCCCGCTGCCGCCTCCGCCGCTTTCGTTGGTGGACTTCTTCTCGATGCGGCGGCGCGATTCGGTGGTGTGGGTGAAGCGGTCAGAGCGCTCTGTCAGCTCCAGACCGCCGAAGGCGACATAGTTCTTCGCCTCCGCCTTGCGGCGGACGCTCTTCATCTGCCCCTTGAGCACGAGGCAGACGATCATCGCCACGGCGCAGGAGATGCCCACCGCTGTCAGGATACCACCAACGGGGCTTTTCTGCAAGGGGGTGCCTTCCGCCGCCAGCGTAAGATATTCGTCGCAGGCGGTGAGATAGGCGTCAAAGCCGCCGCACCAGTCGTCCTCGCCGAAGGAGGGCAGGAAGCGGCTCTCCAGCGCGGCGATGGCGTCCTCGTTGAAGGCGTACTCCGCGCCCTCGCCGTAGACAAAGATGGCGTAGTCGCGCGTCGCCATGCTCACGAGGAGCAAGATGCCCTCGCGCCCCTCGCCAAGACCGAAGCTGCTCTCCGGATCATGGTAGAGCTGAGTGGTCACCTCGTAGATCGTGCCGGAGCCGTAGAGCGTGTAGTCGTCCACCGTCACGGCGTAAACGCCGCAGCCGTGGCGTTGGGAGATCTCCGCAGCCCGCTCCTCGAGCGTCTCCCACTCCTCGTAGGTGAGCAGATCGTTGGTGTCGATGACGAATTCCATGACGCCGTTCGCCGCGAGCGCGGACGCGCAGAGCGTGAGGCTCAGGAGCAGCGCCGTGAAGATGGCTGAAATCCTGTTTTTCATCTCTCTCCCCTCCCTTACAGCAGCGTGATGAGCGAGCCGATGATGCTCAGCGGCGCGGCGATGGCGGCAAAGGTCGCCCAGAACTTGCCCCAGCTCATCGGCAGGTCGCCCACGAGCCGGCCGGTCTGACCGTTCATGGCGAAGAGGTAGTCCTTGCCGTTCCATTTGGTGTTGAGCATCCAGACCGGCAGCAGCGCGTAATGCACCTTGCCGCGGCGCAGGCTCGTGCTGCCGCCCGTGCGGACGCAGGTGGCGTAGCCGGTGATGGTCTCGCGCAGCGCGGCGTCCAGCGTCGCCTCGCAGCGCTCGTCCGCGCGCAGGCTGCTCGCCTCCGCCGTCACATCGTAGCGGTCTGCCAGAAATCCGGGCAGGTACGCCGTCGAGAAGGGCTTGAGCTCTTTATAGTCGTAGGGCTCGATGGAGTCCATGTGGTCGTCCGGCATTTTGGTGGACGCGTCCACGGGGATCTTTTCAAAGGAGATAGAGCCCGCACGGTAGACCTGAAAATGATCGGTGCGCGTGATCTCCTCGTCTCCCCTCCGCTCGGTGCGGGAGGTGGTCGCCTCGTAGGAGGCGCTGCCCTCCGCCGCGCCGTCGAAGAGCCAGAAGGGGACATAAACGCCCTGTATCTCCTGAATGTGGTTTTCGCTCGTGAAGGACCTGGGCAGGAAGGGCTTGCCCTTATAGTGGTTTTTGAGCGCCTTGACCGCATCGTCCTTATTGAGCTTGAAGGGAATGACGAACTCCGGCTTGAGCGTGCCGGAGAACTGCCCGGGCACCACCGTGGGGTTGCCGCAGTAGGGGCAGGAGGTCGCCGCGGTGGACGCGTCGCAGATCAGCTCCGCGCCGCAGGAGGGGCAGGAATACGCCTTCATGCCCTCTCCGTCCGCGCCCCAATCGGTGCCCGCGCCGGAGAGGTCCCATGCGCTCTCCCCCTGTTTGGCTTCGGCGGAGCGCTGGGCGGCGGCTGCCTGTTCATTCTTTTTCGCGTACAGCGCCTCGATCTCCTGCACATCGTATGCGCCGCCGCAGAAGTCGCACTCGAGCTTACCCGACGCGCCGACGAAGTGCAGCGGGCCGGTGCAGTTGGGGCATTGATAATTCGTTACCTGTGCCGGCATGGATCTTCCTCCTTTTGCTGCGCCGGAGCGTTTCTCTCCGGCGCGGTAGTTTTTACTTGTTCCGCTTCCGTCATCAGTTGAGGGAAGCGGGCATGGACGCGCCGGATTTTGCCAGAGGCAGATACCAGTCAAAGTAATACTGCTCGGGATAGAGCGACTCGTCCATATCGTCCCACACGATGCCCCAGGGGCGCAGCATGATGCGGTAGTAGAAGGTGCCGTCCTCGTCCTCGTAGTCGTCTTCGAACTCGATGACATTTTCATAAATAAACTCGTCGGGATCAATGTACCAGTCGCCCTCTTCCAGCGCAGCGCCGATGAACTTGCCGCCATTGCAGCCCATGACGCCGAGCTCGGTGTCATCGGGGTTGGCAAAGCACACATCGATGTTCGCAACAGGGTCTCTGTCGCTTCCGCTGTTGTCCCACAGCACCATGCTGCCGGTCATGGTCTTCTCATCGACCTCGATGCGGGCGCAGACATCATAGACGCCTGCACCGGTGTCATCATTCCACTGCGCGTACAAGCCGGTGCCGTCCTCGATCAGCCACCAGCCGTACCAGTCGCCCTCCCAGTAGGAGAGCCAGTCGGTGCTGACGGTATCGACGGGAGCGACAGAGCTGACGGGACCGGCGGCACTGCCGTCGTTCTCCATGACCACGGAACCGAGCACCGCCTTCGTGATGTCATCATCGAAGGCAAGACCGGCGGAGGAGACCAGCAGATAGTTTTCGCCGATGACGGTGGACGCATAGAACTTGTAGCCGCCGCTGCCGTCGTCACACTGGAAGGCGGTCCAGTCAATGCCGCCGTAGTTGGTGCTGACATCGATCTGTCCGTCGGTGTAGTTCTCTTTGAGGTACTCGTATTCCTCCTGCATATCCTCTTCGTAGGTGTAGTTGCGGAAGTTGAAGTAGATCCAGTCGGAATGCGCCACGGAGATAAAGTGGGGGTCATTCTCGTCTCTGGAGCTGCGCTGAAGGGTGAAGTCTTCGGGGACCAGAATGGACGCGAAGTCACCGAAGCTCTCCGTCCCGCCGGGTACCGCGGCATCTCCTGTGCCGGAGGCATCAAGGGCGGAGGGGTCGATGGTAAACGAGTAGGAGAGGTCGGAGTTCTTATCCTGCAGAACGACCTCGATCTCGCTCATATCGTACCCGATGCGGTTCTCGTTGAGGATCCGGATAAAGCCGATGTGGAAATCCACGATCTCGCCGTCGCGGACATAATAGGGTTCCTTCTCCCAGTATTCGCTGAAGCTGCCCGGAGACAGCTCCTCGCCGCTCTGGAACGCCTTGCACTGAATGTTTTCGCCCAGCCGTCCGGTCTCCTCGGGATCGATGTTGGTGTAGGCCAGCGTCAGCATGATGCAGTCGAAGCCATGGTCGGCTTCAACGAATGCCGCTTCCTTGAACTCCACCGCATAAGCGCCGAAGTCGAAAACGGTCTGCTGCTCTTCCTGCACCTCGTCGGAGGGGTCATTGACGGGCGGGGTCGTGGTCTTATCGCCGCCGCAGGCGGTCAGGCTCAGGAGCATCAAAAGGGCAAGCAATAAAGACAAGAGCTTTTTCATGGTATCTCCTTTCCAAATCTCACACGGTGGTTTTCCTGTGATCTGTTGTGTCGGTTTTGCGCGGGGCGGCGCGGCGGCCGCCCCGCGTTCGTGAAATGAATAGGGTCGTTGGCTTTTCGCCGCGCTTACTGCGGACGCGGCGCGCCGCAGAACTCGCAGAAGCGGCCGCTGTTCGCGCCGCCGCAGCTCGGGCAGGTCCAGGGATCGGCGGCGGGAGCGGCCTGAGGCGCGTACTGCTGCGCGGCGGGTTCGGCGCTCTGCGCGTGCGCGACACCGCGGGCAAGGTCCTGAATGCGGCGCACTTCCTCGCAGATCTCCTGCGCCATCTCGTAATACTGGCGGTACTCACGGTCGTTCATGGGGTCGAAGCCGCTGCTGGCGATCGTATCCAGAAGGCGTCCGAGGCCGCTGTTGATGCCGGTGGAAACACCCTGCTCCACGCGGATCGTGCCGGAATTGAGGCGGAAGCGCATCTCGTCGAAATAGGGGTTATTCACCGTGATGATGATGTCGAAATCGTAGGTATACTCATAGCGCGGCGGGTTGTAGCTGATCTTTTTGTCGTTGGGGCCGTCCCGCAGCAGCTCGTCGCGGGTCTCGTCGATGTCCATGCGGCAGCCGGTCACAGAGGCGTAGTCGATGATGTCGGGGTTCGCCTCGGAGAGATTGCGGGCGCGCGTGACGGTGAGCCAACGGTGGCTGTCGTCCGTGAGCACCTTCCACTCGTCGCCGATGGAGCGGCCGGTGGAGAACTGTGCCGCCTTCGTCCGGTTCTCCTCACGATAGGCGAGCTGCTGCTTGATCTCGTCCACGGTGGAGTGGCGGCGCTCGGAAAACCAGGGGGAGAGCTTCTTCGCGCAGTCCTTGCAGAGATTGCCGTCCTCTAACTTGCGGTTGCCGAGCAGTCCGATCTCGCCGCCGCAGACGGAGCATTCCTTTTTCTCAAACAAACTACCAAAAAGTCCCATCGTTTTATCTCCTTATTCTGTAATTTCAGTATTTTTTTCGTCGGCGTCCTCCGCCGGAAGTTCATCTGCATAGGGGTTTTCCATGCCGCCCTTGTCCGTGACGCGGTCTGTGACGAACACGCGGAAGAGCAGCTTTCCGCCCAGCACCAGCGCTGCCGCCAGCGCAAGACCTAACAAAAGCGCGGTCATCTTACGCTTCATCACACGAGGTCTCCGTTATCGAAGGGGTCGCCGCACTCGGGGCAGAACTTGGGCGGCGTCGTGCCCTTCTCCGGCTCCCAGCCGCACTTGTCGCACTTGTACTGCGGGACGCCCGCGGGCTTCTGCGCGCCGCACTCGGCACAGAACTTGCCCTTGTTCACCGCGCCGCAGGAGCAAGTCCAGCCGTCGTCGGCGGGCTTGGGCTTACCGCACTCGGGGCAGAACTTTCCGGTGGCTGTCGCGCCGCAGGAACAGGTCCAGCCGGCGGCGGGTTGGGGCGCGGGCTTCTTCGCGCCGCAGTTCGGGCAGAAGTTCCCCGCGATGCCGCTCTGTCCGCAAGAGCACTGCCAGCCCGCGGGAGCCGCGGCAGCGGCAGCCTGCTGCTGCATCTGCGCCTGCTGCGCCTGTTGCTGCTGACCCATCTGGAAGAGGTTC